>NZ_JBCNZM010000049.1:0-13268 GCF_040227615.1 Bacteroides sp. RTP31139st1_H2_RTP31139_211217
CTTAGTGTCATTGCGTTCCGGCATTCCCTTATCTGCGTAAGCAGTCTGGGCACGGAAGTGAACAGTACGGAGTATCCCGCGTTACAGGCCGCAATCCCCAAGGCTGTAGCCAGATGGGTCTTTCCGGTACCGGGATTCCCGTATAGTATAAGGTTGCGCCCTTCCTTGATGAAATCAAGTGTCTCAAGGTTTGGCAAGGCCTTCCGCGCTTCTGGCGGAAGCGCGTCCGTGTCTATTTCGTTGAGGTATCGCAACTGTGGGAACGCGGCATTTTTGATGCGATGCCGACGCTGGTTCTCCGAGCGGTTTTCTTTTTCCTGACGCAGGAGTTCGGCCGTGAACATCCACAGGTTCCATCGTTCATCAAGTCCTTGCTGTATAAGCAGGTCGATGTCGCGTCGTACCAGAGGGAGTTTGAGGTCGAAGGCATACGCACGTATCCGTTCGCGTATGGAGTCTTGATTTTCGTTTTGTTCCATTGCTATGCAATTTTTATGTTGTTAGACGGTAACTTTGTTTACAGGTTGTTGTGTGGCGCCACATCCGATCATCGCCGAAAGTGTGTCCAATGTCTGTGAGGCCGATTCTTCAATGGCGGTCTGTTGTGGATCGGACGGGGTCAGGGTGGCCGCGTCTTGACGGACGTTTGCGGTTCCATTGCCGTCACTGGCCAGCATCTCGGCGCTCAATTGTTCGGAAGACAGGCGTTTGAGTCCCCGGGAGGACAGACGGTCTGCCGCAGCCAGTATGTCGGCATAAGTGCGCTGGTTGTCACGGGTAAACACGAGCAGTTCGACAAACGATCTGGGAGAATCCGTAAAATGTTTGCGAAACAGTGCCGCCACGTCCGGGTGTACCTGTCGCATGGCCGTGGATCGTCCCAACGCCGCAGGCTTGCGAAGGAACGTGCCCAGATAGTGCATCAGGTCGATACACCAGTCACCGAGACGCCGGGAGCGTACATACGTGGCTACCTTGTCGCGACCGTCAAGCACGACAATACGCTCGGAATACATCTTTATGGGTACCTCCCGACCGACAAGCCGGTCAGGCACAGAGTAATGCACACCATCGACGGTAATGGTGGAATACTTCCCGACACGGGCATGCCGCTGCTCAAAGCAGCCCATGTCACCGTGGTCAAGCGGCCGCAAAGCCGCAATATCGGCCTGTACGCGCTCCTTCTTCTCTTGCGCAGACATGTTGGAAGCCTCCCCGTTGAGCCTGTCACAGACCTTGTCAAGATGACACTGCGCCTGCTCCAGCGAACCGAAACGGACATCATAGGCGAAAGCCCGCCGGCGGATATGTTCCACCGAACGCTCCACCTTACCTTTCTCCCATCCCGAACGCGGATTACAGAAATGAGGGGTGAAACAATAGTGGAGTTCCATGCGGCGCAGGGCATCGGTATGTTCGCGCTCCTGTCCAAGGAACTTCTTGACGGCCACCCGCATGTTATCGTAGGCCATTACTTGCGGCGTGCCCCCCAAAGCACGGAAGCAGTTGCGGTGTGCTTCCATCAGGGCCAACGTGTCCTCGCGGGAGAACAGGTATGCCCGCCGCAGGTTGCTATGGTTCATCGTGAACACGGCCATGTGCAGCTTCGTCTTGACACCGGCAATCCAAAGTGTCAGCACGCCCCAGTCAAACTCGCACCGGAACCCCGGTTCATACTCCTGGCGGATGAACGCCGCCGGGGACTTGGCTGGAGCGGACACCGCCACTTCCAATGCACGGACATACTGGCATACCGTCGAATAGGCAATCTCTATGCCTTGATCGCGCAACCGGCGCCACATGTCAATCTTGCGCATCTGCTGCTTGCGCAATCCGGCCGCGGCATTAGACCGGTTGCGGGCCATGAAGCCGTCTATCGCCTCCATCACCTGCTGGTTCATCACTCTGCGGACACGTTTGCTGCTGTCATAGCGCACCGGCTGCTGCAGGTACGTGTCCATTGCTTCCGCATCGGGGTTGTCACCGACCGCTTGTTCGAAAGCCCGGAGATACTTGCGTACAGTCTTGCGGCTCATGCCGTTACGACGGGCGATCTCACGGATGCTCAATCCGTCACGCCTATAGGCGAGAATTATGGAATCTCTTTCTTCCATGTGGTACATATTATGAACGCCATTGGTTTTTATGAATATACCAATTTTGTTCGGTTAAACATACCCATGGGTGGGGCACTTTTTAAATGTTGTTCCGGGTCCCTTTTCAAGTGTTAGCTACAGATTTGAACACACACGAACCCTCCACCCGATAAAGATCTTGAATTTCTCGGGTGATTTTCGGGCGTATAAGTTTTCCTCGTTCAGGCTTCTTACACCTCCGATACATAAATGTACTTCCTCGCCGTTCATCATTCTGCTCATGGAACGGATATGAAAACAGAAAGCCATACGTTGATAATAGATGGTCTCGTCCTCCGGTCTAAGCTCTTCTTTCCTTTTTGTCAATGCTCCCGGAACCCTGCCCAGGATTTTATGTGATACTCTGATTTCCGTGTTACCAAAGTTCTCTCCGGTAAAATATACTTTCGCGGCATCCTCTACCTGGTGGATAAATTTCTGGTGGCTGATTGTAAGCTGGTTATCCCCAAAACTAGGGACAATACAGTTCCTTTCAAGTTCTTCAAGTGTAATACCCGAAGTGTTACTCTCAATAAAATTAGGATGCTCTTTCTGTTCTTCTTCAGATACGATTACAGCATCTTCGATATTAACTGCATCCATCATTCTTGTTACCATTCCGATTGTTCTTGGAATGACAGTAAGTTCATTAGTCATTGTTTCCATACTCTTGTTATTTTTTAGTCGGTTAATAAAATGCGATGAAAAAACAAAAAGCCAAGAGGTGTCATTTCTTTGCTTTTATGAATATACCTCTTAGCTTCTTTATTCCTTTGAGTATTGAAGTTGCTACCTCCAATACGGTTATTATTACGTCCGCTTTCTTGTCATAATCCATTCATCAGACGTACTATCAGTTTTCAGTCGCAGCATCAACGGCCTTGACTTCACCCGTGGCAATCTTCTTTTTTCCGAATTTGCCACAATACTTTTCTGCAAGCTCGATTACTACGGAACCTGCCACGATAATCTCGGCCACATAAGCTGCGACCTTCAATCCTTTAATTAAATTTCCCATGTCTCTTAGTTTTAAATTGTTAGTAATTATGTTTCTATTCTCTATTTCTCTTATATACTTTTCTCATATATAAGGCTTTGAAGGGAAATCAAGGAAGGGGAGAAGAAAAAAATAGACCAATCTTTCGACTGGTTGTGATAGTTGAACCGTTGTAAATAGCTCCTCGCATTTACTTGGCCTATCATGCGGCATACATTCTTTCGTGGGGAACTTTATGTCTTGTCCACATACTGAAATTGCTACGCATCATCGAATCTACATGCTTATCCATCTTCTGAAAATAAGTGTGACCCGGTAATTGTTTTTATCATTAATGCTTGAAGCCGTACGCACTCTTCATTGCAGTGCTGAATAATGCTCCAAGCTATCTTATCATATATAAGAGTTTGAGGGGATTTGAAAAGGAAAACTGACTATAAAAATTACTCGATAGAAGGCACAGATTAATAATAAAAGTATTATTTTTGCAAATGAGAATTAGACATATAGGAATTAACTAATTAGCAATAATTCCAAATAAAGATTTAGTATTAACAAGCAGCATTATACTATAGGTAAACCATAGTGTAAACCGAAAGAGATGCAATAGAGTATATACAATTGATAATCAGCCGTTATCAGTTTATCTCTCGCGAAGTCTGGGGGGCGTGTGGTCGCAAGTTCGAATCTTGTCATCCCGACTGTTGAGCATTAAGGAGTTAAGTCTAAGACTTAACTCCTTAATTTTTATAGTATTTCTTAATGACAGACTTGCTGCCATAAATATGCTGAATATGTACAAAAAGAAGACGGTGCCTATTCGCTTCAGCGGGAATAGCTCATCAAATTACTGGAATTCTCGTAAGAAATCTCTATTTTTGCACTTTAAACAAGAAAAATTATGGGAGCAGCTAAATGGATAGGCGGCATCATCGGCTTCATGGCCGGAGGACCGCTGGGAGCCTTGGCAGGTTTTGTATTCGGTTCATTGTTCGACACCGATTCAAATGACGCAGGCAGTTATTATGGAGAAGCACCAACGCACGGCACTACCTATACCGGGCAACGGAACAGTTTCCTCTTCTCCATGCTCGTGATGGCTTCGTACATTATCCGTGCAGACGGGCGCATCATGCATAGTGAAATGGAATTCGTCCGCCGCTTTCTGAGAAGCACATTCGGTGAGGCTGCCGTGGGCGAGGGAGAACGGATACTGCTCAACCTCTTCGAACAGCGCAAGCAGATGGACAGACAAAACCCACTGGCATTTAAAAACACCATCCGTGACTGTGGAACGCAGATTGCCGCCAACCTGACATACGAGGAACGCTTGCAACTGCTGGTATTCTTGGTAGAAATTGCCAAAAGCGACGGACACGTCTGCAACGAGGAGATAGAAGCCTTGAAAGAAGTGGCCATGTACATGGGACTATCCGTCAAGGAAGTGGAATCCATGCTTAACCTAGGCGGTAGCTCACTGAACGAGGCCTACAAAGTACTTGAAATTGAACCCACTGCCACCAATGACGAAGTGCGTGCCGCTTACCGCCGCCTAGCCTTGAAACACCATCCCGACCGGGTGGCAACGCTGGGCGAAGACATCAAGAAAGCCGCAGAAGAGAAGTTCCAAAGCATCAACAATGCCAAAGAACAGATATACAAGGCACGAGGTATGAAATGACGTACCTCGCTCCTTGCCTTGTGGACAGCATCATGACGTTTATAAACATTCTATAATTAACATCAACCCACACACTTATGAAGAAAACCCTTGCAATCCTTGCACTAGGCCTTACTGCCATTGCCGGACATGCCGCCACGCCGCTCTGGATGCGCGATGTGCAAATCTCTCCCGACGGTACGGAAATCGCATTCTGCTACAAAGGAGACATCTACAAGGTGCCCGCCAAAGGTGGAACCGCCACACAGCTTACTACCCAAGAGAGCTACGAATGTACCCCCATATGGTCACCGGACGGCAAACAGATTGCCTTTGCCAGCGACAGATACGGCAACTTCGACGTATTCGTGATGCCGGCAGACGGCGGAACCGCCCAACGGCTCACTACCCACTCCACCGGTGAGATACCCTCCACATTCACTCCGGACGGAAAGTATATCTTGTTTTCCGCATCCATCCAGGACCCGGCAAGCAGCGCTCTTTTCCCCACTTCGGCCATGACCGAGCTTTACAAAGTACCTGCAACGGGAGGGCGTACGGAGCAAGTGCTGGGCACCCCTGCCGAAGCGGTCTGCTTCGACAAGGCGGGCCATCAGTTCCTCTACCAAGACCGCAAGGGATTTGAAGATGAATGGAGAAAGCACCACACCTCCTCCATCACCCGCGACATCTGGCTGTATGATGCAAAGACGGGTATCCATACCAACCTCACCGACCGCGCGGGCGAAGACCGCAACCCGGTGTTGTCACCCGACGGAAGAACGGTTTACTTTTTGAGTGAGAGAAACGGCGGCTCATTCAACGTGTATGCCTTCCCGCTGGCACAGCCCCGAGAGGTGAAGCCCATCACCAGCTTCAAGACACATCCCGTGCGCTTCCTCTCCATGAGTGACGGCGGGACGTTGTGCTACAGTTACGACGGCGAAATCTATACCCAGCAGCCGGATGCCACCCCGAAGAAAGTCGCCATAGAACTGGTGCGCGATGACCGGCCGCAATTCGCCAACCTGCAGTCTTCCGACGGAGCCACCTCTGCCGTTGTGTCCCCGGACGGAAAACAGATTGCCTTCACGCTGCGCGGAGAAGTCTTTGTCACTTCGGCAGACTATGCCACTACCAAGCAGGTGACGCACACACCGGCACGCGAAGCGGGCCTCTCCTTTGCGACGGACAACCGCACCCTGGCCTACGCCAGCGAGCGAGGCGGCAACTGGCAGCTCTACCTTGCCAAGATAGCCCGCAAGGAAGACCCTAACTTCCCGAACGCCACGCTGATTGAAGAAGAAGTGCTGCTGCCCTCCACCACCGTGGAACGTGCCTATCCGCAATTCTCGCCCGACGGCAAGGAACTCGCCTTTATCGAAGACCGCATCCGGCTGATGGTGCTCAATCTGGAGACGAAGAAGGTGCGCCAGATTACGGACGGCTCCACCTGGTACAGCACCGGCGGAGGATTTGACTACGCATGGTCGCCGGACGGTAAATGGTTTACACTTGAGTTCACGGGTAACAAGCACGACCCCTACTCCGACATCGGCCTGGTCAGCGCAGAGGGAGGCAAAGACATCATCAACCTCACCAATAGCGGCTACATGAGCGGCTATCCCCGCTTTGCGCTGGACGGCAACGCCATCCTCTTCACCACCGAACGCTACGGCATGCGTGCCCACGCCTCATGGGGCTCGCTGAACGACGCCATGCTCGTCTTCCTCAACCAAGACGCCTACGACAAATACTGCCTGAGCAAGGAAGACTACGAACTGCGCAAGGAGCTGGAGAAGGAACAGAAGAAGTCTGCCGGAAAAGACACCCCCCAAGACAAAAACAAGGATAAAAAGAAGAAAGACGACAAGAAAGACAGCAATACTGACGAAAAAGATGACCAGCCGAAAGACATCGTCGTCGAGCTGCGAGGCATCGAAGACCGTGTGGTGCGCCTCACCCCGAATTCTTCCGATATGGGCAGCACCATCATCTCCAAGGATGGCGAGACACTCTACTACCTGGCTGCCTTCGAAGGCGGATACGACCTCTGGAAGATGGACCTACGCAAGAAAGAGACCCGCCTGCTGCACAAGATGGACGCTGGATGGGCAGACATGCAGCTGGACAAGGACGGCAAGAGCCTCTTCCTGCTGGGCAGCCGCAAGATGCAGAAAATGGACACTTCATCCGATGCGCTGACCCCCATCACCTTCCAAGTAGATGCCAAGATGGATTTGGCTGCGGAGCGCGAATACATGTTCGACCACGTGTACCGCCAGCAGCAGAAGCGATTCTACAATACCAATATGCACGGAGTGGACTGGGACAAGATGACCGCCGCCTATCGCCGCTTCCTGCCCCATATCGACAATAATTATGACTTTGCCGAGTTGCTGAGCGAATGGCTGGGCGAACTGAACGTATCTCACACCGGCGGCCGTTTCTATCCCAAAGGGCAATCCGAACCTACTGCCAGCCTGGGACTGTTCTTCGACTGGAACTACACGGGCAAGGGCATGCTCATTGCCGAAGTAGTGGAGAAAGGCCCCTTCGACACAGCCAACACCCGGGTGAAAGCCGGCACAGTCATCGAAAAGATAGACGGCGTGGAAATCACCCCCGATGCGGACTATTACACGCTGCTCAACAACAAGGCACGGAAGAAAACACTTGTTTCTCTCTTCGACCCGCAGACCAAGGAGCACTGGGAAGAGGTCATTATCCCCATTACGAACGGTGCGTTCAGCGATTTACTCTACAGCCGCTGGGTGAAACAGCGTGCGGCAGACGTTGACCGATGGTCGGGTGGCCGATTGGGTTACGTGCACATCGAGTCTATGGGAGACGACAGTTTCCGTTCCGTCTACTCGGACATCCTGGGAAAATACAACAACCGCGAAGGCATCGTCATCGACACCCGTTTCAATGGCGGTGGACGCTTGCACGAGGATATAGAAATACTTTTCAGTGGACAAAAATACTTCACCCAAGTGGTGCGCGGTCGCGAGACGTGCGACATGCCCAGCCGCCGCTGGAACAAACCCTCCATCATGGTGATGTGCGAGGCCAACTACTCCAATGCGCACGGCACGCCGTGGGTTTACAGCCACCGCGGACTGGGCAAGCTGGTAGGCATGCCCGTGCCGGGAACCATGACCAGCGTGTCGTGGGAACGCCTGCAAGACCCGTCATTGGTATTCGGCATCCCCGTCGTGGGCTACCGCCTGTCGGACGGCAGCTATCTGGAGAACTCGCAGCTGGAGCCGGACATCAAAGTAGCCAATTCACCCGAGACCATCGTGAAGGGAGAAGACACACAGCTGAAAGCTGCCGTAGAGGAACTGCTGAAGGAACTCGAAAAATAAGTACCGCCCTGCCCCACGCAGGAATACCGGTCATATAGGCCGATATATATATTAAGATGATGTGTCAAAACGGTTGATGGCACATCATCTTTTTTTATATGCCACAAGGAAGCAAGACTTTTTCTATCTCACTTTTTTGCACTATCTTTGTGACATAAATTCCTAACTCTTTAACTGATTATGTTTGCTGACTTGTTAAACTCCTCCTATTTCGCGCTCTTTCTCATTGTGGCTTTAGGCTTCATGTTGGGAAGAATCAAGATTAAAGGGCTTTCGCTCGACGTCTCCGCCGTCATCTTCATTGCCCTGCTGTTCGGACACTTCGGTGTCATCATCCCCAAAGAATTAGGAAACTTCGGACTGGTGCTCTTCATCTTCACCATCGGCATCCAGGCCGGTCCCGGATTTTTCGACTCCTTCCGGAGCAAGGGCAAGACGCTTATCATCATCACCCTGCTCATCATCTGCTCCGCCGCCCTGACGGCAGTAGGACTGAAATATGCCTTCGACATCGATACTCCCAGTGTCGTGGGACTGATAGCCGGTGCCCTGACCAGTACGCCGGGACTCGCCGTTGCCATTGACAGCACCCATTCCCCACTGGCATCCATCGCTTACGGTATTGCCTATCCTTTCGGCGTTATCGGCGTGATTCTCTTCGTTAAGCTGCTGCCCCGTATCATGCGCATCGACCTCGACAAGGAGGCGCGCCGGTTGGAGAAGGAACGCCGCAGCCAGTTCCCGGAACTGACAACCTGTCTGTTCCGCGTAACCAACCCCGCCGTCTTCGACCGGAGCCTGATGCAAATCAATGCGCGCGCCATGACCGGAGCCGTCATCTCACGCCACAAGCACAACGAGCAGATAGCCATCCCCACCGCCCAGACCATCCTGCACGAGGGAGACTACATACAAGCCGTGGGTAGCGAAGAGGCCTTAAACCAGCTCGCCGTCCTCGTGGGCGAACGCGAAGAAGGCGAACTGCCACTCGTAGACATGCAGGAGATTGAATCCCTGCTGCTCACCAAGAAGGATATGATAAACAAGCAGCTGGGCGACCTCAACCTGATGAAGAACTTCGGCTGCACCGTCACCCGCATCCGCCGAAGCGGCATCGACCTCTCCCCCTCGCCCGACCTCGCCCTGAAATTCGGCGACAAGCTGATGGTGGTGGGCGAGAAGGACGGCATCAAGGGAGTGGCACGCCTGCTGGGCAACGACACCAAGCAACTGTCCGACACCGACTTCTTCCCCATCGCCCTGGGCATCGTGCTGGGCGTGCTCTTCGGCAAGCTCAACATCTCCTTCTCGGACAGTCTGTCGTTCTCTCCGGGACTGACGGGAGGCATCCTGATGGTCGCCTTGTTCCTGAGCGCCATCGGAAAGACCGGCCCCATTCTGTGGTCCATGTCCGGCCCTGCCAACCAACTGCTGCGCCAGCTGGGACTGCTGCTCTTCCTTGCCGAAGTAGGGACATCGGCAGGACGGAATCTGATGGCCACGTTCCAGGAAAGCGGCTGGCTCTTGTTCGGCGTAGGCGCCGCCATCACGCTGGTGCCCATGCTGGTGGCAGTATGCGTAGGCCTGTTCGTGTTCAAGATAAACATTCTCGACCTGCTGGGCACCATCACCGGCGGCATGACCAGTACGCCCGGCCTTGCCGCCGCCGACTCCATGACGGACAGCAACATACCGAGCGTGGCCTATGCCACGGTATATCCCATTGCCATGGTGTTCCTCATTCTGATAATCCAGGTGATAGCCTCCGCAGTCTATTGACGCATGAAGACGTACAGCCGGACAGAAACCATCGCCCGCATGAACGCACTGGCCGGAGCCAATGTGCCCTTCCTCTTCATCGTAGACTACGCGCAAGAGCAGTCGCACATTGAGCCCCTCGACCGGATAGACCCCGCCACCTGCCTTTTCCAATTCCCGAAGGCAGGCAACACGGAGACGGCTGCAACAGCCCTTGCCAGAAGCACAGCCGCCCGATGCGCCGGCCCTATCCAGTGGGACATCACTCCCCCTTCCCCCGCCGCATACAGACATTCGTTCGACCTCGTGAAGCAAAACCTGCTGGCAGGCAACAGTTACCTGACGAACCTCACTTGCCGGGTACCCGTCACCACCAATCTGACACTGGAAGAAATATTCCTCCACTCCGAAGCCTTGTACAAGCTGTGGCTGAAAGACCGGTTCGTCTGCTTCTCCCCTGAAATCTTTGTCCGCATAGAGAAGGGCAAGATAAAGTCCTTCCCCATGAAAGGCACCATCGACGCTACCCTGCCCGATGCGGAACAGCTCTTGATGCAGGACACCAAAGAGGCAGCCGAGCACGCCACCATCGTCGACCTGATACGCAACGACCTCAGCATGGTTTCGGAACACGTCGAAGTGACCTCCTACCGCTATATAGACCGCCTGCAAACCAATAAGGGCCCCATCCTCCAGACCAGCTCCGAGATATGCGGCACCCTGCCCGAAGACTACACCGCACACCTGGGCGACATCATCTTCCGCCTGCTTCCTGCCGGCTCCATCACCGGCGCCCCCAAGCCCAAAACCGTAGAAATCATCGCCCAGGCCGAAGACTACCGCCGGGGCTTCTACACCGGCATCATGGGGCATTATGCCGACGGACAGCTGGACAGCGCTGTCATGATACGCTTCATCGAGCAGGAAAACGGCCAGCTCCACTTCAAGGCAGGAGGCGGCATCACCGCCAAAAGCCGGTGGGAAAGCGAATACAACGAAGTAATACAGAAAATATATGTGCCTATTTATTGAAACCATACGCATCGACCACGGAAGGGTCTGCAACCTTTCCCGCCACAACCGGAGGCTGAACGATACCCGCGCCCACTTCTGGCCGGAAAGCACACCGCTGCAACTGTCCGATTATCTGTCGTCTCCCGGCTGTGGAGCAGGCATCACCGGGGCGGGCATCGTCAAGGCACGCGTAGTGTATGGTGAAAAAGGTATTGAAGACCTCAGCTACTCCCCCTACGCCGTGCGGCACGTGCATTCGCTGGCACTGATGCAGGCCGATACCATCGACTACACCTACAAAAGCGCCGGACGCGAACCGCTGAACTGCCTCTTTGCCCTGCGCGGCGCATGCGACGACATTCTGATTGTGAAACAAGGCCTGCTGACAGACACCTCCATCGCCAACATCGCCCTTTCCGACGGTACCCACTGGTACACGCCGGCACATCCCCTGCTGAAAGGGACCAAACGGGCAGCCTTGCTGGAAGAAGGAATCTTGCAGGAAAAAGATATCAGACCGGAAGACTTGCCTTCATTCTCTACTGTCAGGCTGTTCAATGCCATGATTGACTGGGGAGAACTGGAACTCCCCGTACGGAACATCATCCCGTAGAGCCTCTACTCGTGCATATCGTTGAGATGTATCTCCAAAGACTTCACCGATATATATATTTCGTACACCGATATGGCCAGCGAAATAATCAGCAATATCAGCGCCAAACCGAAGATATAGGCCGAAAGCAGATGGAGACGGATATAGACAAAGAACATGCTGACCACGCACAGCAGCAGGCTGCCGATGCCCGCCACCTGCATGGCACGCGTCAGGTAGAGCCGCTTCCTCAGGTTGGCAATCTGCGCCGCCTTCACCGAAGACGGGTTCTCCATGTACTGTTCCTTCAAGGTGCGCACCAGTTGGGCATAGGACAAGAAACGGTTGGTATAGGCCAGCATAATCAGCGATATGGCCGAAAACAGCAAGGCGGGGGTGGTTAAATCTATTTCCATAAGAATGATGCTTAATTATATCTATCCGTCCCGATAGCAGGACTTACCTCCGCAAAGATAAACGAAAGATTGAAACCACAGAAACAAGTTTCCTTTTTTCCATTTCCCAAAGATTTATCCTACTTTTGCAGTGACAATAAAAAAACTCCTTACCACCGTAACTTAACAAATACGACCATGCGATATACCATTTCTGCCCCTATCGCCCTGCATGCCGCCATACAACTCCCGGCATCCAAAAGCATCAGCAACCGCGCCCTCATCCTCCACTCCCTTGCCCATGGCAATATCCTGCCCTGCAATCTGAGCGACTGTGACGACACCATGGTGATGACCCGTGCCCTCGACGGAAATCCCGGACATATAGATATCCTTGCCGCCGGCACCGCCATGCGTTTCCTCACCGCCTACCTCAGCGTAACTCCGGGCACCCGCATCATCACCGGTACACAACGCATGCAGCAACGCCCCATCCGCATACTGGTAGACGCCTTGCGCGAACTCGGTGCTCAGATTGAATACGTCGGGAACGAAGGTTTCCCCCCACTACGCATCACCGGCACAGCATTGAAAGGCGAAGAAATATCCCTTGCCGGAAATGTAAGTTCCCAATATATATCCGCCCTGCTGATGATTGGCGCCGTACTCCCCCAAGGATTACGCCTGCACCTAACGGGCGACATCATCTCCCGCCCTTACATCAACCTGACCCTGCAACTGATGCGCGACTTCGGTGCCCAAGCCGACTGGGCCTCCAAAGATTGTATCACCGTCAGCCCCGGCGGATACACAGATACTCCTTTCACCGTGGAAAGCGATTGGAGCGCCGCCTCTTACTGGTATCAGATGATGGCAATAGAAGGAATTAAAAATGAAAAAATAAAAATGAAAGGGGGAGACAGAAGTAGCGCGAAAGAAAGTGAAGACAGCACGAAGGAAGAAGCGCACACGGCAGAAATCGAACTGCTCGGTCTCTTCGCCCACAGCTATCAAGGCGACAGCCGCGGCGCGGAAGTCTTTGCCCGCCTCGGCGTCCATACCGAATATACAGACCGGGGAGTAAAACTGATCCGTAAGGGTACTCCCGCCACCCGTCTCGACGAAGACATGGTGGACATCCCGGACCTGGCGCAGACCTTTGTCGTCACCTGCTGCCTGATGGACATCCCTTTCCGCTTCACTGGACTGCAAAGCCTCAAAATAAAGGAGACCGACCGTATCACCGCCCTCATTACGGAACTGCGTAAACTGGGTTACGTCGTGCGCTCCGAGCAAGACAGCATCTTGTTGTGGGATGGCGAACGCTGCCCGGCAGACGCTGACCC
>NZ_JBCNZM010000049.1:13278-30508 GCF_040227615.1 Bacteroides sp. RTP31139st1_H2_RTP31139_211217
CGTCATCGCCACCTACGAAGACCCCCGTATGGCCATGGCATTTGCCCCCGCCTGCCTTGTACTGCCCCAAATACGGATAAATGAACCACAGGTCGTTACCAAATCTTACCCTGCTTACTGGCAAGACTTGCAAAAGGCGGGATTTAAAGTCTGCCAAGATGCAATGCAATCTTAGAATAAAGCTTTTATTCTTAGAAATACAGCCTTTATTCTTAAGAATATAACCTTTATTCTTAGGAATAAAGGATACATTCTAAGATTAGGATGCATCCAAAGTAGTTTTATACTGCGTTCCAGGCAAGTAATGCCTGCGTCGGGTGGAAGTAATCTGCCTACCTGCAATCTGACTCATTATTTTGTCGTGTACAAAACAATGTGTATCTTTGTCCGTTCTATTAATGGAACATGTTTTTCAAGAAAAGGAAGCCCATGTGGATATTGATTATTAGCCTGATTGTCCTTGCCCTCGTGGCAGCCACAGCCGGAATTATACGCAACCGGAAACTGCAGAAGAAGATAGACCGCGGCGAACTGGACGCCATGCCCGAAGTGCAGGAAGTGGATGCCGAGTGCTGCGGACAGCATGAAATCTGCGAACGTGACAGCCTGCTGGCAGCCGTCAGCAAGCAAATAGAATATTACGATGACGAAGAACTGGACAAATACATCGGCACCGCTCCCGATGCCTATACTCCCGAGCAGGAAGACGAGTTCCGCGACGTGTTCTACACCATGCAAGACACGGACGTAGCCGGATGGGTGCGCAGCCTGCAACTGCGTGGCATAGCCTTGCCGGATAACATCAAGGATGAAGTGTTCCTCATCATCGGCGAACGCCGTCTCACCCCCCATTCCTAACACTCCACATCCAACTTTTAATTTTTAATTCTTAATTTTTAATTGAATAAATGGAGCTACTGCAATACACTTTTTTCCAACATGCCCTCATCGGCAGTCTGCTGGCAAGCATTGCTTGCGGGCTGATAGGCACGTACATCGTTACCCGGAGACTAGTGTTCATCAGCGGCGGATTGACGCATGCATCTTTTGGCGGTATCGGCCTGGGATTGTATACCGGCATTTCCCCCATTCTGTCGGCAGCCTTGTTTGCAGTCTTGTCCGCTTTCGGTGTAGAGTGGCTCAGCAAACGGAAGGACATGCGGGAAGACTCCGCCATTGCCGTATTCTGGACATTGGGCATGGCACTGGGCATCATGTTCACTTTCCTCTCGCCGGGATTCGCACCCGACTTGTCCGCCTATCTCTTCGGCAACATTCTCACGATTACCTGGAGCAACATCGCTCTATTGGGAGGGCTTGCCCTGCTGCTGATACTGTTTTTCGCGCTGTATCTCCATCCCATCATCTACGTAGCCTTCGACCGGGAGTTTGCCCGCTCGCAAGGTATTCCGGTGCAGGTATTCGAATATGTACTGATGATGTTCATTGCGCTGACCATCGTGGCATGCCTGCGCATGGTGGGCATCGTGCTGGTCATTTCGCTGCTCACCGTTCCGCAGATGACCGCCAACTTGTTCTCGCACCGGTTCCACCGCATCATCTGGCTTTCCATCGGCATCGGTTACCTCAGTTGCCTGGGCGGGCTGATGATTTCTTTCTACTTGAATGTCCCCTCGGGTGCATCCATCATATTCTTTTCCATCATTATCTATGCCATTTGCAAGACAGGAAAAAGTTTTTGGCTATATTTGCAACGCTAAATCAAAAGACACAATGGAAATCAAAATTCAGTCATTAGACCAGATTCACGAAGCCGCCCGCCAGTTCATCGCTGAAATGGGTGATAATACCGTCTTCGCTCTTTACGGAAAAATGGGGGCGGGCAAGACAACTTTCATCAAAGCCGTTTGCGAGGAGTTGGGCGTTTCCGACGTCATCACCTCCCCTACCTTCGCCATTGTCAACGAATACCGTTCCGACACTGCCGGCGAACTGATTTACCATTTCGACTTCTACCGCATCAAGAAACTGGAAGAAGTGTATGACATGGGTTACGAAGATTACTTCTACAGCGGCGCCCTCTGCTTCATAGAATGGCCGGAGCTGGTAGAGGAGCTTCTGCCGGGTAATACCATCAAAGTGACCATTGAGGAAATAGAGAACGGAGAGCGGAAAGTCACCCTGGAAGACTTTGAATAACCCCTCCCCCCTCTTTTTAATTTTTAATTTATAATTTTTAGTTCTCCATGAGCCAATACATCGTTCAAGGGATTTTTGCCGTCGCAGGCATCATCGCCTTGCTGGCAGCCATATTGGACTGGAACTGGTTCTTTACTGCCCGAAACACCCAGTTTATCGTACAAAATGTAGGGCGGCGACAAGCTCGCCTGTTCTACGGTGTATTGGGTGTCATTCTCATCGGTACGTCCATCTTCTTTTTTCTGAATACGCCACCGGTCACATAAAAACAAAAAATCGCGGATGAAGCCATGCTCATCCGCGATTTTCCTATACTTTTGATACAGACTATTCTTCGTCCAAAGATTCCGTATATTCCATCTCACCTTGTACGATGAAAAGGATTTCTTCCGGATCATAGTCACCCATCTCATCCTTATGGGCTTCCTTGACAATATAGTCCACGATTTTCCCCAAATCAATCTCGATGTACCCATCCGCATCCGGCTGTGCATCAAGGATGCCGCTCTCGGAATAGTACTCGTCAATCAAATCGAGAAAATAATAGAACTCGTCGTCAGAGAACTTCTCTTTCAACTCCTGCGGCAAATAATTCTTGATGTACTCGATGGTCTTTTCATCATCGACATCATTCTGCAAAAAATCGTCTTCCATTCCCATACTTACTATTGCTTAAAGGGTTAATGTTATTGACTATTTGACGATTTACTATTTACTATTTACTATTTAGCTGCGCCATGATGCCGAAAGGGTAAATCGTAAATCGTCAAATAGTACCTTATAATATCGCTTCTATCTTGGCCACGTAAGCAGATTTCGGAGCAGAACCTACCTGCTTGTCCACCAGCTCTCCATTCTTGAAGAACAAGACTGTAGGGATGTTGCGTATACCATATTCGGCAGCCACATCACCGTTCTCATCCACGTCACATTTGCCAATAATCACCTTTCCTTCATATTCAGTAGCCAATTCATCGATGATTGGTCCCACCATCTTACAAGGGCCGCACCAAGGTGCCCAGAAATCCATAACGACCGGCTTTCCCTCTGCCAGGATTTCTTGAAAATTGCTGTCTGTAATTTCTAAAGCCATTTCTTTTAATATTAAATGTCAACTATAATTATTAATTTACTGTCAATTGCGTTTTATCAACCTTCGCTTTCGAAGCAAAGATAGTGCAAACCGAATGCAAAACAAAATGAACTTGTTCATTTTTTATGCCGAGGTGCAGCCTATCTTCGTTTTCCAACAAAGATAACTAATTAATCCTGAACTCAAGGTCCGGACGCTCTTTTAAATAAGTAATCAGTTCACGCCCCACGGAAAGCTTCACGGGACGGGAAATCAAATCGACCGTCATCTTGCTATCCTCATCTCTGACTTTGAAATAAAGCTCCGTACTGCCCGGACGTTCCTTGGTCAGTTCTGCCAGTTCAGTTATCAAAGCCTTGTTCAGCACACTCAGCGGAATGAGAATGGTTATCTTCTCAATCAGTTTCTCCTTGACGTCAGGCAACAGTTCCATGGAGGTTATCTTCAGCTCCAACTCATCCTGCCGCCATTGCTTGGGCTGGCAACGGGCTTTGATGAACAAGAAGGTACGTTCACCCAGATACCCCTGATAGGTCACCCAATCATTTCCGAAGAAAGGAAGCTCTGCCGAACCGGAATAGTCTTCAATCTTGGCTATGCCGTAAGGATTTCCATTTTTGCTGATACCGCGACGCACGGCGGTCACGATGCCACCCATTGTTATTTCGCGTCCCACAAGTGCCGTCTTATCTTCCAGCTCTGTCATGTGAGTGTTGCAAACATGCTCCAGAACTACGGAATACTCATCCAACGGGTGTGCGGACAGATAGATACCTACCAAATCGCGCTCCCGGTTCAAACGGTCGAGGTCGCTCCAACGTTCCGCTACCGGTATTTCCGGAGTGGCGATATCCACCACATTCTCACCGCCGAACAAGGAGTTTGCAGCCGCAGCCTGGTCGGCCTGGTAACGGTTACCATACCGCACCAAGGTTTCGAGGAAGACCTCGTTCTTGGAATTTACGGCAAAATACTGCTCTCGCTTCAGCTCCGGGAAGCTGTCGAACCCGCCCGCCAAAGCAAGACATTCCAGATTCTTCTTGTTGCAGGCTGTCAGATTGACACGCTGCACAAAATCAAATATACCCTTGAAAGGACCATTCTTCTCGCGTTCCTCCATGATGCTCTGCACAGCACCCTCGCCTACCCCTTTCACCGCGCCAAGACCAAAACGGATATTGCCTTCCTTGTTCACGGTGAACTTCAGGTTACTTTCATTCACATCCGGCCCCAATGTATTTATGCCCATTGCCTTGCATTCGTCCATCAGTTTGGTTATATCGGTAATATTCGCCAAACTTCGGCTCATGACCGCCGCCATGTATTCGGCCGGATAGTTGGCCTTGAGGAAAGCCGTCTGATAGGCCACCCACGAATAGCAAGTGGCATGTGACTTGTTGAAGGCATAGGACGCAAACTTTTCCCAGTCGGCCCAGATTTTCTCAAGCACTTTCGGGTCGTGGCCGTTCTTTTGTCCACCCGAAATGAATTTCGGCTTCATGTGGTCCAGCTTGTCACGCAGTTTCTTACCCATCGCCTTACGCAAGGCATCGGACTCACCACGGGTGAAGTCCGCCAGCAAACGCGACAGAAGCATGACCTGCTCCTGGTAGACCGTAATGCCGTAGGTATCCTTCAGATACTTCTCCATGATGGGGATGTCATACTCGATGGGCTTGCGTCCCCACTTACGGTCGATGAAGTCGGGGATATAATCCATAGGACCCGGACGGTAGAGGGCATTCATGGCAATCAAATCCTCGAAAGTGCTCGGTTGCAACTCACGCAGATATTTCTGCATACCGGCCGATTCAAACTGGAACGTACCGATGGTGCGGCCGTCGCAATAGAGTTTATAGGTAGCAGGGTCGGAAATGGATATCTTGTCGATGTCGAGTTCCAAGCCGCGGTGCAGACGTACATTGGCAACGGCTTCCTTAATGATGGACAAGGTTTTCAGTCCGAGGAAGTCCATCTTGATAAGTCCCGTATCTTCGATGACGGAACCTTCGTATTGGGTAACGAGCATCTTCTCGCCCGTCTCCTTATCATCCGCCGTGCTGACGGGTACCCAATCCGTGATGTCGTCACGGCAAATAATAGTACCGCAGGCATGCACACCCGTACCGCGTACATTACCTTCCAGCATCTTGGCATATTTCATCGTATCGCGCACCAGGGGATCGGGCGAAGCCTCCGCAGCCTGCAATTCGGGCACGTAGGCAATGGCATTGGGCAGGTTGAGTTTCTTGTCGGGAATCTTATCCGGCACGAGCTTGCACAGACGGTCCGATTCGCTCAAAGGCAGTTTCTGCACGCGCGCCACGTCCTTGATGGCCATCTTGGTCGCCATCGTGCCATATGTAATGATGTGCGCCACCTTCTCTTGCCCGTACTTCTCCGTCACCCAGCGGAGCACTTCTCCACGCCCGTCATCATCGAAGTCCACATCGATATCAGGCAAAGAGATACGGTCGGGATTCAAGAAACGCTCGAACAGAAGGTCGTATTGAATCGGGTCTATTTTCGTGATGCCCAAGCAATAGGCCACCGCCGAGCCGGCAGCCGAACCACGTCCCGGTCCTACCGAAACGCCCAGCTGTGTGCGGGCGGCATTGATAAAGTCCTGCACAATCAAGAAGTATCCCGGGAAACCCATCGTCTTCATGATGTACAGCTCAAAGACCAGACGTTCCTTCACCTCGTCGGACAAGGGATCACCGTACAGTTTTTTAGCACCGTCGAATGCCAATTTTGCCAGATAGTCGGCTTCCAGCTTGATACGGTACAGCTTGTCGTAGCCCCCCAGACGCTTTATCTTGGCATTGGCGGCATCCTCATCCAGCACCACCTTGCCGTTTTCATCCTGGGTAAACTCATCAAATAAGTCCTTTTCGGTATATTTCTGCCGATAGCCCTCTTCCGTTCCGAAATCTTCCGGAATAGCAAACGTAGGCATAATAGGAGCGTGGTCGATGGAATAATATTCCACCTTGTCCAAAATCTCCAAGGTATTGGACAAGGCTTCGGGAACATCCTCAAACAAGGCGTTCATCTCAGCCTTTGTCTTCATCCATTCCTGCTTGGTATAAAGCATTCGGGTAGGGTCATCCAGATCTTTACCCGTGCTCAGACAAATCAGGCGGTCGTGCGCTTCTGCATTCTCTTCATCCACAAAGTGGACGTCATTGGAGCAGATAACCTTAATGTCATATTTCCGGGCAAGCTCCAGCAACTTGGCATTCGCCTTCTGCTGAAGCGGATAGGCTTCGTGGTTGGCACGGGGAACAGTGGCTTTATGGCGCTGAAGCTCCAGATAGTAATCATCGCCAAACAGATTCTTATACCAGCGTACAGCTTCTTCTGCCTCTTCCAGCTGGTCATTGATAATCTTCTTAGGAACCTCGCCACCGATACAAGCCGAGCAGACAATCAGCCCCTCATGGTACTTTTCCAGTTCACTGCGGTCTGTACGCGGACGCATATAGTATCCCCTTGTCCAGGCATGCGATACAAGTTTTATCAGATTGTGATACCCCTTCTCATTCTTTGCCAGCACAATCAGGTGATAGCCACTCTGGTCCGGCTTCCCCTCCTTCTTATCCATGGTTCGGCGGGCCACATACATTTCACAGCCTACAATCGGCTTGAACAGCTTGCTTTCCGCTTCTGCCATCTTGGCACGACAATCGGCAATCTCCGCTTCCTTGTCTTCACACTCTATCTCACCGCTTTCAATACCGGCAATCCTTTTCTTGAGGTCCTTTATCTCCCCCTTTGGCCCGCTGTTCTTCTTGTTGACATAGTTGGTGAACTCCTTGATACCGAACATATTTCCATGGTCGGTCACGGCAATGCCTTTCATACCATCCTTCATGGCCTTGTCAACCAGCCTGCTGACACTTGCCTGACCATCCAGAAGAGAGTATTGGGTATGGACATGTAAATGAACAAAATCTTGCATATATATCCTTTCTATTGAGAGCCTAAAATTACAACCTCTATCACAGCTAACAAAAATATTTCCCAAAAAGTTATCAACATGCACATTTCTCTCTCCAAATCCTTGTTAGATTTTCAAAATAAGCCTATTTTTGCAGATAATTTCTATCTAAATTAGCAAATACGATATACATGGGTCGATTAAAAAGATTAAAAAAGATACGCATACACCGTGAAGGAACACATACATTGGCAGGCAGCCTGGTTCTGATTCTGGCTGTCAACACTGCCCTTTACTTCGGATTGGAATGCAAAGTTCCTTTTTACGTAGTAGCGGTCATCAGCCTCATAGTATATGGCATACTCGTGAACTTCTTCCGCTGCCCCATCCGTTTGTTCGGACAAGAAACGGAGAAAGTCGTGGTAGCTCCTGCCGACGGTAAAATCGTAGTGGTGGAAGAAGTGGAGGAAAACGAATACTTCCACGACCGCCGTATCATGGTATCTATATTCATGAGTCTGGTTAATGTACACGCCAACTGGTATCCGGTAGATGGTACGGTAAAGAAGGTATGGCACAAAAACGGGAAGTTCATGAAAGCCTGGCTGCCCAAAGCCAGCACCGACAACGAGCGTTCCACCGTAGTAATAGAAACTCCGGAAGGCGTGGAGATTATGGCACGACAGATAGCCGGAGCCATGGCGCGCCGCATCGTGACCTATGCCGAACCGGGCGAGGAATGCTATATTGACGAACATATGGGTTTCATCAAATTCGGCTCCCGCGTGGATGTCTTTCTACCGTTGGGCACCGAAGTATTCGTTAAACTAGGACAACTGACTACCGGCAATCAGACTGTGATAGCCAAACTTAAATAATAAAAGAACAACAATGGCAAACTGCATTACCCGCCATATTCCAAATACTCTGACCTGCCTGAACCTATTCTCCGGGTGTATTGCTTGTGTCATGGCATTCGAAGCCAGATATGAATGGGCACTCGCTTTCATTATCTTCAGTGCCGTATTCGATTTCTTCGATGGCATGATGGCACGTGCACTGGACGCACACTCCATTATCGGCAAGGATTTGGATTCTCTGGCAGATGATGTCAGTTTCGGAGTGGCCCCTTCCCTGATTGTATTTTCCTTGTTCAAGGAAATGGACTATTCGGGCGCAATGGAAAGCTTGGCCGGCGTTTTCCCCTATCTCGCATTTCTTTTGTCCGTATTCTCTGCACTGCGGCTTGCCAAGTTCAACAACGATACCCGCCAGACGAGCTCTTTCGTAGGACTTCCCGTCCCGGCAAACGCCTTGTTCTGGGCTTCATTGGTGACGGGCGCTCACGACTGGCTGGTGAGCAGCAATTTCCATCCGGTTTATCTGTTGCTGCTGGTCTGCCTTTTCTCATGGCTGCTTGTATCGGAGATTCCAATGTTCTCACTCAAATTCAAGAATCTGTCATGGAAAGACAATAAAACAAGCTTCATTTTCCTGCTTGTCTGCATTCCGTTCCTCATCTTCTTGGGAATCTGCAGCTTTTCTGCAATCATCGTCTGGTATATACTGCTTTCGCTTATTACAAGGAAAAGTAAATAAACAAATCTTTGGCACGGTTGTTGTATTGAAGTTCGCAGAAAACGAACACATAAAAAGACATTAGCCCATGTTTCATATTTTAGGATTTTTATTCATCATCATAATTGCCATTCTGCTCATTGGCCTCAGCATTATCGGTACTGTCATCCGGAACATATTCGGATTGGGCGGACGCCGTACTTCCTCCAACTCCGGTCCCTACCAAAAAGGAAATGGTAATTACCAGCCGGGAGGGTATTCCTACAATGATAATAGACAATCGTCTGAGGAGGCACAAACTGAAGAAGGTGAAATACGCCCCCGCCACAAGAAACTGTTCTCCAAAGACGAGGGAGAGTATGTGGATTTTGAAGAAATCAAAGAGTAGAGATTAGGGATAAAGGATTAGAGATTATTTGCGCTTGGCGGCAAAGAACTCTTTCATCAGGGCGGCACATTCATCTGCCAGAATTCCTTTTACTACTTGTGTTTTGGGATGCAATGCCTGCGAGGCATAGCGCTGATACCCTCTTTTCTCATCTTCAGCACCAAACACCAGACGTCCCATCTGCGCCCAGGCAATGGCACCAGCACACATCACGCAGGGTTCCACTGTGACATAGAGAGTACATTCATTCAGATATTTGCCGCCAAGAGTTGCAGCGGCAGCGGTAATGGCTTGCATCTCGGCATGGGCGGTGACATCCGTCAAAGTCTCCGTCAAATTATGGGCACGAGCTATGATACGGTCCTTGCACACCACAACTGCACCTACGGGAACTTCTCCCCGTTCACCGGCCTTATGGGCTTCCAAAAGCGCCTGCTTCATATAATAGCTATCGTCCAACGCCACCCCCTTTAATTTTTAATTTTCACCTCCTCATGTCGTGCTCACCGAACAAAGTAGGATAATCCTCTTCCATATTCTTATGGATAAACATGAGAATAGTCTCCCGCAGCCAACGCGACTTGTTCGTTATCTTGTATTTCTCCAGATAACGGTCCACAATCCGCTGCTCTTCCTCGCTCATCAGGCATACCATGCGCTGCTCGCGTTTCGGTTCTTCGGGCGTTGCTTTCGCACACGTTTTATCTCTCTTTCTCATATTTCCTGCAAAATTACTTTTACTTCTGTAAAAACAAAACGAACCTACGTAATTTTTATATCGGAAACACTTAAATAGCACTGAAATATTTTTTTGACCGGTAAACTTAAAGTATTTCTTAAAAACATTTTAATTTAGTAATTAAAAACGTATTTTTGGAGAGTTCTAAATTTAAAAGGTATGAAACATGTAAATTATCTTAGTTTCTTTCTACTCACATTGTTCAGTATAAGTTTTATCTCATGTAGTGACGATGACGATAATAAACTTAATACCGGCATAACCAATCAGAGTTGGACAGAGGGAAAATCCCTGGAGATCAGCCAGGATAATGAGTTGTCTGTAAGCTTCAATGCTGCAGCCAAATGGGTAGCTTCCGTCACCTCAGGAGCGGATTGGTGCAAACTGAATACGACCTCGGGTACAAAAGGACAAAGCACCTTGAAATTATCTGTAAGTACAAGTTCCACCACCGACCGGACAGCCAGAATTTCCATTAATATAGACGGCTATTCTCCTGCAAGTTTTGAAGTTACACAAAAGGGGACCAGTGTTCCCCAAACCACTGAAGATATGGAGATTAACGCAAAAGTTGATGAATATCTGAGGGAAATGTATCTCTGGAACGATGAATACAAAACGTTGAATCTTGACCATAACAAAGGCTATGAAGACTTCTTCTATGATGCATTGGGAAGTATGACTACCAATACATTGGATAAAAAAACATATGTCGGTAGCGACGGCAAGACATATTATAATCTTTTCTCTTATATCCAGCTATTGCCCAATATTAGTTCAACCCGTACCACCAAAATTGTAAACAAGGAACTGGCATATAGTTTCGGTATCACCGGTATAACCCCCATAAGCATTGGCACACAAGCAGAAAATACCATTTATTTCTGCCTCCAAGGTGTATATCCCGATTCACCGGCCTCCGAAGCTGGACTCAAACGAGGAGCAATGATAAGCCTGATAAATGGAAAGAAGATAAATAATAACAATATTAATAACTTCTATTACGACATATTGTCACCAGATGCAACTATCAACTATACTTTGACAGAAGATGTCGTAGAAGGAGGCACCATTACCGGGCAAAAGGAATACACCATAACTTCCAAAGCCACATACAACAACCCCGTCATCTTCAGTAATGTCAAGGAAGACATAGAAGGACATAGAATCGGTTACCTCGTTTATTCTGGGTTCGAGGCAAGCTTTGACCAAGAATTATTCAATGTTTTCAAAGATTTTAAGAACAAGAACGTCACAGATTTGATTCTGGACTTGCGGTACAATGGTGGTGGGCATACCATGTCAGCTAATCTGATAGCGACTTATATTGCCGGTACTGCTTCTCAAGGTAAAGTATTCAGCAGTTTACGATACAATGATGAAAGAATGGCAAAACTCAATAACAAACGGGAAGATGAATTATTTGCATACTCCAGTTACCCCAACTTGGGTACTTCCTTATCAGCCGGAAGCCTCAATCTTCCCCGCGTCTACTGCCTTGTCGGAAATGGAACGGCCTCTGCCAGTGAACTCGTCATTAATTCCTTAGAAGGAATAGATTTGGACGTAATACTTATAGGTGAAAAGACCACTGGTAAGAACGTAGGTATGGAATATGAGGAGTACACTGTCCGAAATAACACATATCGTGTTGTTCCTATCACCTTCCAAAGCTATAACGCCAAAGGATTCGGGGAGTATGAAAAAGGATTTGAACCCGATATATTGATGGACGAAACCAATCCTTATAACGAACAAGGTGTATTCTATATTCATAAAGATTATGGAAACAATGAAGAACCTCTGTATGCCAAGGCCATTGAACTGATTACCGGTACAAATCCAGCCCCCCAAACGCGCAGTGCAGTGGTCAATACATTGGATGGTAAAACTTATAAGTTGCCCGCTATCTTCCGTCCTGGACACGACGGCATGCTGATGCCTGCCAGACACGCAGAATAATGAGTGCACACAATATTCTTGGAAAAGCCGGTGAAGACGCCGCTGCCAAATACTTGGAACAGAACGGTTACACCATACGTGACCGTAACTGGCGAAAGAATCACCTTGAGCTGGATATTGTAGCCGACAAAGATAAGGAACTGATTATTGTGGAAGTGAAAACCCGTAGCAATACGGACTACATTGAGCCGCAGGATGCCGTGAACTGGCAGAAAATACGACGTATTGTCGTAGCGGCCGATGCCTATATCAAGCACTTCTGCTTGGATGCACCCGTCCGCTTCGACATCATAACGGCTGTAGGCGAACCGGGTGCATTCAAGATAGAGCATCTCAAAGAAGCCTTCTATCCGCCGATGTTCTGAGAGTTGAAAATTGACAAGCAAGAGTTATTTCAATCGTAAATTGTAAACCGTAAAACCGTAAATACCATCATGGACATAGAAACCGCCCGCGAATATTGCCTCAGCAAAAAGGCCGTCACGGAATGCCTTCCGTTCGACGAATACTCGCTTGTGATGAAAGTCATGGATAAAATGTTTGCACTTATCGACCTGGAAAGCGCCAACAAGATTTGTCTGAAATGCGACCCCGAATATGCACTCGAACTGCGGGAGCACTATGCTGCCATCGAAGGTGCCTATCACTTCAACAAAAAGTACTGGAACCAGGTGTTCCTTGACGGTGACGTCGACGACAAACTGTTGAAGCAACTGATAGACCACTCTATGGAAGAAGTATTGAAGAAGTTCACCAAAAAAATGCGTACCGAATATGAAGCCCTGCCCTGACACATTCCCGTTCCCGCTGGTGGCATTGGACGAAACGGCATCGACCAACCAATACCTCAGCCAGCTTTGCAACCAGTTGCAAGAATCCGTTGCCGAACTAACAACCGTGACTGCCGAGTTCCAAACCGCCGGTAAAGGCCAGCGCGGCAACACCTGGGAAGCTGAAGAAGGCAAGAACCTGCTTTTCAGCTTTGTACTCTACCCTTCTTTTCTGGAAGCCCGCCGGCAGTTCATCCTTTCACAAATCGTCTCCCTCGCCATTAAGGAAGAACTGAGCAGATGGTCTGATGAAATCACCATCAAATGGCCGAACGACATTTATTGGAAAGACAAGAAAATCTGCGGTATACTGATAGAGAACGACCTTTCCGGACATCATATCAGGCGCAGCATTGCCGGAATCGGCATCAACATCAACCAGGAAGTCTTCAACAGTGATGCACCCAACCCCGTCTCACTGAAACAAATCACCGGAAAGGAGCACGACCGTTATGAAATCCTTGCCCATATTCTGAGACGTGTACAAATCTACTACAACAGTCTCCAAATGGAGGACTTCGCCGTCTACTCCGACGAGATATCCACACGGTATGCCCGCTCCCTTTTCCGTCGCCGGGGATTGCACCCTTATGAAGATGCCAACGGCAAGTTCCTTGCCCGGTTGCTGCGGGTAGAGCAAGACGGACGGTTCGTGCTGGAGGATGAAGGAGGAAGTGAACGGGA
Source organism: Bacteroides sp. RTP31139st1_H2_RTP31139_211217 (assembly GCF_040227615.1). Classification (NCBI taxonomy): domain Bacteria; kingdom Pseudomonadati; phylum Bacteroidota; class Bacteroidia; order Bacteroidales; family Bacteroidaceae; genus Bacteroides; species Bacteroides sp. RTP31139st1_H2_RTP31139_211217. Next base: position 26,656 of record NZ_JBCNZM010000049.1, read on the forward strand.
ATATCTGTTCAAGGAAGTGCAATACATTCTGTAAGAAATGTACAACCCGTGCCATCGCATTGGCAAAGTTGTGCCACCATACTGGCACAGACTTGCCATCGTACTGGCACGACTGTGCCAATACGATGGCACAAACATAAGTCCATAGCAGTGTACTACTGCCTTACTTCAAACTTTACTTCAGTTCCTTTCAGAAAGGGGGAAGCAAACTTTACCTTAACCTGCCCCTCTCCTCCGGTAGTCTGTATATAGGCCAGCAAACGCCCGTGGTATACGCGGTGACGGTTATCGGTATAATCACTCATGTCACTGTTGTCAGAGCCTTCGAGCCCAAGCAGACGCGCCGGTCCTTCAACTGTACACGTAATTTCATTGTCGCCAAGTTTCACAACAGTACCTTCTTCGTCAACCACCTCTACGGTGATGTGCGCAGTGACGCGGTCGCCGGACAAAATAGTGCGGTCTGCCGTGGCACAAATGGCATAAGGACGTCCGGATGTCCGGATGGAATAGCCTGACAAGGCATTTCCTTCCTTATCGCAACCCTCAGCACGAAGCTCGCCGGCCCGGAAAGGAATATCCCAGTAGATGATGCCGGTCTTTTCATCATAGGGTTTCATCTCGCCCACCACCTTGCCATCGAGCAGCAAGCGTGCCTGCGGAGCATTGGTATAACACACCACACGTATATTCTGCCCCTCGTCATAGTTCCAGATGTCCCATGCATCGGGCGAAAGGAATACATGCTCGGGATGCTTGGGATTGACATATACCGGATATGTTCCTGCATACGTGACCGGATTCTCGCACCACAACGAAGCCCGAAAATGTCCGCGTGGCTTGGGGAAACTTCCGAAATCGAGCAAACCCGTGTACAAACCGCGGGACGGCCACCTGCCCGATTCACCCAGATAATCCGTACCGGTCCAGATGAACTGCCCGAAGATGAAGTCCTTGTCGCGGACGGCATACCAGGCATCAAGCCCCGACCCCGTCTCGCTTCCATAGATAATGCGGTTCGGATAAGTGGCATGGTCTTGGTCGTAGCGGTTTTCCGTATAGTTATACCCCACCACATCCACAGCATCGGGATACTCCGTCTCGTTCGACATCACGACACCTGCCAAAGCTCCGGTCACGGGACGGGAAGTGTCCACGGCACGTACACAAGCAGCCAGGCGCTTGGCGATGACTCCGATACGCATGGCATCGGGAGCATCCGGCTTATAGCCCCCGAACATCGGCTGGTTGATTTTAGCTCCATCAAGAACGGGATGCGAATAAGGGTCGTTCGGATAATCCACTTCATTGCCGATACTCCACAAGAAGATGCAGGTATGGTTGCGGTCGCGACGTACCATATCGGTCACGTCCCGTTCTATCCACTCCTCGAAGAAGTCGAAAGTACCGTCATAATTCGGAGTACCCACATTCCAGCCTTGTACCCATTTGCGTTTTGGAAACTCCCATTCGTCAGAGACTTCATCCATTACAAGAAATCCCAGGCGGTCACACAGTTCATAAAGAACGGGGGCTTGTGGGTTGTGGCTCATGCGGATGGCATTTACGCCAATCCCTTTCAAGTTATTCAGACGGCGTTCCCATACCTCCGGCGGCACTACTGCACCCAGCACTCCTGCATCATGATGCAAGCATACGCCTTTTACCTTCATCCAGTTGCCGTTGAGGGCAAAACCTTTGTTGGCATCAAATTCCAGCGTACGCAGTCCTACTTTGGTCTCACTGCCGTCAATGCGTTTGCCATTGGCAAGCAACTCGGTTTTCAATGTATACAGATACGGATTATCCAGATTCCAACGATGGGGTTTGGACACTTTCAAGTCAAGACTTTGCTTGGTAATGCCTTCTTTTCCATCGGCAACACGCACACGGCGTTGTGCCACCTGCTTTCCGGCAGCATCGTACAGTGCAGCCCTCAGTTCCAGTTTGTCGGAAGTTGCCTTGTGCTTCTCCACCTCTACATCGACCGCAACGACGGCTTGCTTGTCTGTCAGCGAAGCGGCATGCCAGCCCACACCCCATTGCGCAATATGTGTATCGGGAGCAGCCACCAGCCATACATCGCGATAGATGCCCGAACCCGTATACCAACGTGAATCGGCATAACGGCTATGGTCTACACGGACAGCCAGCACATTGTCGCCTTCCTTCAGATAAGGGGTCATGTCGTAAAGAAACGATACATAGCCGTTGGGCCGCTTGCCAAGCAGATGCCCGTTCAGGTAAACCTCGCTCCGGTTATATACCCCTTCGAAATAGATATAATGACGCGTTGCGTTGTCTTCAACCCTGAAGTGTTTGCGATACCAGCCTATCCCACCCGGCAGGTACCCGGTGCAACTGGCCAGTGTGGGCGACAATTGCCCCTCTATGGACCAATCGTGTGGCAAAGAAAGCTTCCGCCATCCGCTGTCGTCATAGTCAGTCCGGACAATAGCCGAGTCGTCCGTCAGCCGGAACAGCCATCCGTCATTGAACTTTGCGGCATCGCCAAATGCCACCTGCGCCTTTATCGGAGCAACGGCCAGCATTGCCAGCAAGAAGATAAGAGCAGTCCCGTTATTTTTAAAATACATTTTCATATAGATTTTCTTTGAAGTTAAACTAATTCTTTACTTCAGGCTATACACCGCGGTTGTCACACTCTTGGCTTCCAGAATCACCTGCTTGCCTGCCGCCACCGTTCCTTCCACCAGATTCTTGCTACCGGTAGTTGTATAAGTAGCTATTGACTTCGCTTCATTACTCCATCCCACATGCGTTTCACCTAAGCGAACCGCCTTATCAGACATGTTTGTATAGACGGCCACTACCTTATCCCCCTCGGGAGAAAGCCAGGCGGAACCGAAGAAAGTACGCGATTCGTTCAAGTCGAGGGCAATACGGCGGTATCCCGGACGGATAAAGCGGCTGTAATTGCCCAGTACCCAAAGAGTGGCAGTAGCCTGATAGCTTCCCTCCTGCTCTATATCACCATACTCGCCACCGGCAGGTACCAGCGAAATCAAGAGAAAACGGTTCTTATGCCCCCAACGGGAAACATCCATCGATGTCCAGTAACTCCAGGAAGACACCCCAGCCACAGTGAGGTCATTGTGGATGACCTTCGACATGTAGAAAGCGATATCCATCTCAGAAGCCTGCTCGTAGCCCACGAATTCGGAACTGCTGTAATTATCGCCCAGCATACTCCATTCACTCTGCCAAACATCCAGATTATACTGACCGGCAGCCTGGGCCACTTGCTTGCGCACGTTGCGCATACCGTCCCATGTGCCGTCAGTCCAATAGCTGTGTCCGCAAATGAGATTCTTCACGTGTGCCAAGTCACCCACGTAGGCGGAAGAGCCGGGTGTAAAGAAAGCTGAGAATACATTACTGCGGTTGGCATCGCCTTTCACTTTATACAGATACTCCCAATCACCGGATTCGCCCAAGAGAATGTCTGTGGAAAGCCCCCGGTCATCCAACGACATATCCAACTCGCGTGCCAGTGCAGCCACTTCGTCATTGGTCCAGCCACTGCCCTCCTGTCCGCTGTCCCAGTTGTACTGCGGCTCGTTGACGGGTGAGATATGGCTTATGTGATAGCCTTCAGCGGTATAACGGGCCGCTACATCGGCCATATATCCTGCAAAGTCACCATAATGTTCCGGTTTCAGATTGGAAAGTCCCCCTCTGGCGGAAAATCCTTTTCCATTATAGGTGTACTGCACGGGAGGTGTATTGCTGAAAAGAACGAAATTGTTACATCCCAGCTCCTTGGCACGGTCCATGAAGTAACGTTGTCCCTCGCAACGGGTCCAGTCGTACGTCAAGTCATCGGTAAGAT
>NZ_JBCNZM010000050.1:0-8512 GCF_040227615.1 Bacteroides sp. RTP31139st1_H2_RTP31139_211217
CTCCAGTGCCGAGGGAAACGTTTATGCGACCGGTGAACTGTCCCGCGCCAATATCGGGGAGAAGCTGCTGGAAATGTGGCGCCACATGCCGCGCACTTTCAAGCGCAAGAAGAACATCAAGATGTTCATTTCCGACGATCTGGGCGACATGTACGATGACTGGCGCAAGGACGAAGGCACCATTGTCATCGGACTCAAGGAGGACACTTCCGACACGCAGCACCTGCTTGGTTCCAACAACCGTTGTGAGCTGGTGCGCGTTCCGAACCTTCCCGACGGCAGCCAGTTCGTCATGCTGACCACCAAGGAGAACGTATGCTACGGCTTTGACAAGGAGAGCGACTTCAAGTCCATCAAGCCGTTCATGTCCGGCAATCCCTATACGTTCGATGCTGCGGGCAAGTATGTGATCGGTTTCCAGTTCGTGTCTGTGCACAAGTCCGAGTTCTGCGTCAACGACCGTCCGGTGGACCCGGAAGGGACCAATCCGTTCGGATACATTGAAGTGACCATTACGCCGGATGAAGCGGTCAACAACGGCGGTAAATGGCGCATCCAGGGCGAGGAAGCCTGGCGTGAGTCCGGTACATATGCGGCAGTTCCCGGTGGCAAGGAATACACCGTCGAGTTCCTGGAGGCTGCCGGATACACCACTCCTGCCGTGCAGAAGAAGACGCCCGCTGCAGGCAAAGTGGAGAAGGTGACGGGCACCTATGTTGTTAAATCCGAATAAACCCTACGACTATGGCAGAAGTAGACCCTAAATTATGTATTGCCCTTGATGACATCAACGAGGCAATGGACTGCGAGAACCAGGACAACATGGGCGGTATCATACCGTCCGTCATCTTCGGTTATCATGCGGATGTGGCCACATGGCCGGACTACCCGAAAAAGACGGAATCCCCTCTTTCTCTTGAAGAAGCCGGTACATTGGTCGGTGACCTGGTCATGAAGGAAAGTTGCAGAGCATACAAGATGGATTTCACCGACGAACTGGCCGAGTTCAAGATTACCGACCAGGGAGAAAGCGGCGGGGAATCGTTCCTAATGGACCTGAATATCATTTCGGCCAAGATGCGGAAGAAGATATTCGGTTTTGAGAATGCGACCAAAGGGCGCAAGATGTTCTTTATCGTGACCGACAACAACGGCACGAACTACCTGATGGGTGACAAGCGGCGCGGCGCGCTCCGTGCGTCGGGTGACGGTGCCACTACCGGAGCAAGCTCCACCGCCCGCAACCAGAACACCCTCCACTACACCTTTACCGCACCGCGCAAATGTGTGTATGAGGGAGATACGGAGGACATCCTGACTGTAAAAGCCGCATCAGAAGAGCCATAAGCCTTTTTGTTCATGATTGGTTGTTCATGTCCGTCTCTCGCTCTCAGGCAGGGGCGGACATTTTGTTTTGTCCTATTCCGGCAACAAAAACCGCAATAGCTTTGCGTATCATCAAAAAACAACGTACATACAATGTCAAAGATTACACAGAACTATATCGAGGCGCGCAGGGACGGCATCAAGTGGCTGAACTCGCAGAAACGTGACTACAGCACCGGTGTGAATATCCTGACCCGTTCTGGATATAAGGGGTTTGTCGCCGCACGTCTGGCACGCCAGGGCGAAAAGCCGCATACCCGCGAGAAGCTGGAGTATGAAATCCGGCAGATGATCAAGGTGTGGTACCATCCGGATGACCCGCGCTTTGAGGATGTGGACCTGGCAGATGATGCAATGCCGGGCAATGACGGGCGTTCCGAGACGGTTCCCGAAGAGACGGCTGCCGCCATTGTCGCCGTTGCGGAGAGGGAACTGGCGCGTGAGGCGGACGAACAGCCCGCCTATCCTCCGGTGATGGCCAAAATCATCTATGACTTCCGGGAATGCTACAACGAACGTTCACGCCAGCACCGGATGCTTGCCGGACTGGGTGAGACAAACACGCAGGCTGTATGCACGCAGCGCAAGGATATTGTCGCCCGTATAGCCTTTCTCTCCAACCGCATGACACTGCTGGCTGCCATCAAAAGGCAGTTCGAGCAGGACAGGGAACTGCCGACTGAAGAGCAGCTGGACGAACTCTACAAAAAAGCGGATACCCCCGAAGAAAATCCGGAAAAGGAAGAGGACGAGGCCGACATCAGTTCCCTATCCGTGGAAGAGCTGAGGAAAGCGAAATCCAATGCCAAGAGCAAGATTACCAAGGCAAGGAACATGCTGCTGTACTCTTCGGAAAGCAAGCCCAAGGACGGCAAGGAGAATCCCCTTCCCGACTGCCCCAAACGCGTGAAATACGAGAAGAAGGTGGCTGCCCAGGAAGCACTGGTGGAAAGGATAGAATATCGTTTGGCAGAACTGCAATAGGTTAGGTTATGTTGGTCTGTTGCAGCGAGATTGAGAATAAGATGATGCCGGCGGATGATGCAGTAAGTCCTATGCAGGGAGACCGATACCCGACAGGCTACATCCGCCGAACGGATGCGGCAGCCTCCGGCCACGACCTGGCTGCGGAGAAGCTGCTGCATCCGGACGCCATGGGGGTGCTGGTACCCGGCAGGGACAAGCATTTCTACTCTTCAGGGGCGTTCAACCTGATCCAGTTGATTTTCTATATTCTCAGACAGACGGGACCGGCACACCTGCTGCTTACCACCTATTCCATCTCCATGGACAGCATTGCGGCGATTCATCGGAAGGTGGAAACGGGCGAGCTGTTGTCAGTGCGGTTCCTGATAGACAACCGGGTGCGCAGCATATCACCCAAACCGTTCGATTATCTGGTGACCACGTTCCCGGACTGCTACCGTTGCCTCGCGCTTCATGCGAAGGTGGCGCTGCTGTATAACGAGGACTGGAAGATTACCGTAGTGGGCAGCCAGAACGCCACGCACAACCCGAAGCTGGAACGTGGAATCATCCATACCGGCAGAGATATTTTTGATTTTGACTTTAAAATGCTGAATGATGAATTTGACTCAGGAACAACGTGAGGAGATAGAGAAGATGGCCTATCGTTTGATCCCTCCGGGGCTGATAGCCATCAATATAGGTGCCGATGAGACGGACTTTCTCGCGGAACTCCGCACACCGGGCACCGAAGTCCGGACCGCCTTCTACCGGGGGCATCTTCGCCAGACGGTTGAACTCCGGGAGTCACTCATCAAGTCGGCCGTCAATGGCAGCAACCCGGCACAGCAGGAGCTTATCAAGTTCATCAAATCGCAACAGCAGTATCTTGAGTATGAATAACAACCGTCTGACGGCATCCAAAAGCAAGGCCGCACTGGAGGAGCAATCCTACGACCTTATACAGCAGCACATCATCGACCCGGAGAACAGTCCGCTGCCGGAGCATCTGCGTGTGCAGTGCAACCGGGTGCTGCAGATAGCACGTCTTTTGGATGACTATCCGAACGAGAGCCACATCATCAACATCATGCTGGCAAAATACCGTATCTCGCGTACCCAGATAAGGAAGGACATCGCCCTGGCAAAAGAGCTGTTCAAGACACAGCACCAGTTCGACTGGGACTTCTGGTATGCCTGGATGATCAAGGACCAGATTCAGCTTATCCGGGATTGCAAGCTCAAAGGTGATCTCAAGCAATGGAACAACGCCAAGAAAGTGCTGCATCAGATGATTGGTGAGAAGCCGGCTTCCGTCGAGGACCCGCGACGCATGGAGAAGAACGTATTCTACATCCAGATCAACAGTATGGGGCAAAAGGTGGATATTCCCCTAAATGCCGTCCGCAACCTTTCCCAGGAAGAGCAGAAGGTTCTGGTGGATTCGATGTACACGCCTATCGACGACGCACAAGCTGAAGAAATAATGAACTCATAACAGATTACCCATGAAAAAATTGACAAACAAACGACTCATCTCTTACCTGGTTGACCATAAGCACATTGATATGGTATCGGTCAGCAAGACACAGATTGTCTGTACCGTATCCGCCAGGTTCAGGCCGGAAGAGGTGCCGCAGCTGCTGGCTGACACCGGGCAGGACATGCCCCGCATGACTTCCTCCGAAGGTGTGAACTACATTGTTTTCCCACGATATTGATACGGCAGGACAATGGACGAAAATGTCTGGGAAGAGGTCATACAGGTCAATCCGGCGCAGGCGGCATTTCTCGTGATGCCGTACAAGAACGGATATGTCATCTACTCGCGTGCCACGGGTAAATCATTCATTACCGGTGCCGTGATAGATGACAACATCCGGCTCATGCCGCGAGGGATTACTACGCTCACCCAGGCCACCATTGGGCAGGCGTTGACTAAAACCCTGCCTTCAGCGTTCAAGATGCTGGAGATGCTCGGTTATAAGCAGTGGGATCCGGTCAGCAAGACCGGTGACTATGTGGTTTGTCGCAAACCTATTGAGGGATGGTATAAACCTTACGAGCACATCATGTCGTTTGAGTATGGTATCAGCTTCAGTAACGGGCATATGCTCTACATACTTACCCAGGGCGGCAACAGCCGCGGTCCGAATGCGGACTACAACATCACCGATGAAGCGCTGACACTCGACAAGGAGAAGTTCGACCAGGAGGCGGCGCCGACCAACCGTGGCAATGAGCATATCTTCGGGCGCAAGTCGGAGCATCCGGTGCTGAAGCACCACGGCAACACCTTCCTCTCCTCCATGCCGTACACGCCTGAACAGAAATGGTTGCTTGAACCGGCCAAGTATTATGAAGAAGAACGCGGCATCCGGCTGTTTGATGTCTGGAACAGGATTGTGCGGTTACAGATGCAGCTCATTGATGCAAGGATTGCGAATGACGCCGGACTGTTCAAGGAGATCTGGAACGAGACCGTCCGTCTCAGGCAAAGTATCACGCCGTTCGTTTCACGTGACGGCACGCTCTTTATCCTTGGCTCCATCTTCGACAACATCGCCAATGTGGGCATGAACTATATCCTAAACCAGTACAAGGTGATGGATAAACTTTCCTTCATGATAGAGATCCTAAACTTCATGGTGGATAAGATTGACAGCTGCTACTACCAGTTGGATGAACGCCATATCTATTACAATGCGACCAATGACGACTATATCCGTGACTTTGCCGAAGATCATAACTACAACTGGCAGCAGCTTGCCAATAACGATGACAGCCGGCGTGACCTGGACTGCAATCCCAACCAGCCGATAGAGCTGACACCCGACTGGGGTAGTGCCGCTTCATTCCTGGAAGTGGCGCAGGAGCGCAACTATGACTTCGTGACGAAGATGCTGACACGTGAGCCGGTGGACAACAACATCAACGAGTTCTTCGTCAAGCGTGATGAAGAGGATGACACCATGGTGAACGCGCTGATGGACAAGTTCTGCCACTACTACCGTAACCATATCAACAAACACCTGCATTATTACCGTGACCGTTACGGGGATGCACGCCGTGCCAACAACAAGAAGTCCTACAACGAGCTTGCCATCGAGCGTCTGGAGAAACACGGGTGGACGGTGGAACAACACACCCATGCGGGCATGGAGCCGCCGCAGCATGACAAGTACCTGCTCTGGGCTTCCATCCTGGCAGAGAAAGACGAACGGTTCCCGAAGAAGCGTTTCAACGGCTCGAAATGCAAATATACACTCATCTCCATGAACAATACGCGTGTCATCGAGGACCGCGAGGGGCGTTTTGCCAAGGATAAGCGCAGCGAGCGTAACCAGTCCATCCTTCCGGAAGAAGCCACCCACTTCGGTGATGCGGTGGATAAGCGTGTATGGACGAAGTACGGGCACCTACTCAGGCAGGCATACGGATTCGTGGACGCACGTATCTGATTCACCTCATACACATACATCCGCAATCACAATCGCAATGCTTATGGCAGGACTCGCAACGTCCGCAATGGGAATCGCTGCACTTTAGGACAGAACGCCGTGTGCAGGACTGGCCGAGGGGCATCCTCCTTGTCATATTTCCTTGTTTCTTGCGCTTTTGGTTGCGTTTTTGGATAGGGCGCGGTCGGCAGAAACTTCCGTTTCTGTTTCCATTCGGATGGAAAGCGGGGTATTCTGTATTCATTATCAAAGAAGTATATTTATTATAACATTCATTAACAAAGAGCACGGCGCGCGCAAAATCCGTACTGAAGGAACAGGCAGGCAAATCTATTTCCTCCAGTACGGATTTTGCGCGTCTCAGCGGTAAGTAGCGGCAGCTACTTGCGTTTGTCCGCATCCATGCAGGTAGACCCGGTCTTTTCTGTTTCAATAGCTAAGGTAGAGACCGTAGAGCGGTAAGCGTTCCGCTTGGCGTGCCTCCGTTTCTTTTCCGCAACTCCTTTTCATTTCCTGCATCTCTGTATGCGGTCAGGTAGTCTTTTGAGTCCGCAAATGTAGGGCACCGGTCTGACAAACAAGGTCGGGCGTTGTCCGCTAAAAAATCTCCAGCCCTACGGGTAGTATTCAAGCCTTCGGTTTTAGTCGGAACCTTGCGGAATGTCATCCTCGGCACCTCAATTATTGCGGCATCAAAAGGCAACCATACCGCACGTCATACAGACACGCCGGAATAAAAAAAAAGTCGTTCTGGGAAACGGAGAAAATTAAAAAAGGCTCCACCCGACGACTCCAGAAATCCAGAATAAATTAAAAACTTACAGTTATGGCAGCAAAAAGAAACATCCCCGAAGCATGGAAAAATCAATGGTCTAAATTCATGTTTAACTTCTTTGATTACTTGCCTACCAAGTACGAGGCTAACAAACGGGAGTGGTCTATCCGCAGGATGATATGGGATTTTAAGGACGGGAAGCGCAGTGCGTCTGTGGCAGAACTTGTAGCGAAGAAGATGCGCGAGCAGTTCGGTGCGGAGGTTTGCAACGTGACGTTGGTCTGCATACCAGCCAGTAGCGGAGAGAAGAACGAAATCAGATACAAGGCTTTTGCCGAAGAGGTGGCACGGCTGACGGGGTGCAGGAATGCGTACAAAGCAATTACCATTGAGGGTGGACGGCTTGCCATCCATGAGACGAAAGCGGCCAAGACGGTGCAGACGGTGGAGGTCATCAAGTTTGACAAGCGTTTTTTCAAGGGTAAGAAATGCCTTGTATTCGATGATATACTGACGCAGGGGCATAGTTACGCACGGTTTGCGTGTGCACTTGAAACGCTTGGGGCAGAGGTTTTGGGAGGCTATTTCTTAGGCAAGACAATTCTTTTATAACAATTTAATCCATACAATTATGAATACTCTTTTTGATAACGATTGCCGCTACATGAGCGACAGCGAACTGATTTACGAAATCAGCAACAACAGACAGATTGTTTCGGACATCGAACGCAGCAACGAAGTGATAGACCTTGAAAAATTGTTTTCCTCTTTGACTCCTGGACGCAGGAGGGTAGCCGTGGCAGCCGTGGAGATGTACAAGAGACAACTGTCGCAGCAGGTGGAACGTAGGCAAATAAGGATGAGCAAAGACGTATACGAACTGATGGAGCCGTTGATAGGAGATTTGCCGAATGAGGAATTTTGGGTAGTGTCGATAAACCAAGCCGGACGGATTATCAAGAAAGTACGCATATCGGTAGGCGGTATTGACCAGACTTCAGCGGATATAAGACTGATTATGCGCGTGCTGATTGATACGGGGGCGGTGCAGTTCGCAGCGGTGCACAACCATCCGAGTGGCAACAGCCGACCGAGCAATGAGGACAAGAGGCTGACGGAGCAACTTAAAAAGGCGGCAGGGTTATTCAATATTAGGATGATAGACCATGTGATTATAACGAATGGTGGATATTACAGTTTTGGCGATGAGGGGCTGATTTGACGGAGGGGTGCAGGGCGCACCCATTCCGTTTGCTCGCATGCTCGCAAACGAAATGGGGCCCGAAAAGCGGAATGACTGGTCGTGTTACCGTTCCTTCAACCACGGAGGGGATTTTTACTTATGGTAATAAAATAATTACCCTATTCTTTGTGGGTAATAAAATAATTACCTATCTTTGCAGAGTAATCAAAAACAGATAACGATATGCCAACAATTTTAATTTTATTCGGTTTGAAGTTTAGAATTTATGTACGTGACCACGAACCGGTGCATGTACATGTACTCAGTCAAGACGGTGAAGCCAAGTTCCAGGTAGGTGATGAAATCCGGTTGATGGTCAATAAAGGAATGAAGCCCAAAGACATAAAACTGGCTGAGTCTATTATTGAAGAGAACAAAGAGTTGATTATTACAGAATGGGTTAAGATATACGGCAAATAAGCCGTATATCTCTATACATAGAAAGGAGTGATTATGGTAGCGAAAAAAGTTTGGTTCGAAGGTGAACGAATCTACATCGAAACTGATGACGGTCGTACGTTGTGGCAGTCAATCTTGTATTATCAAAGATTGAGGAATGCCACCAAAGAGCAGCGCGAGGATTATGAGCTGGGAGCTTTCGGCATTCACTGGGAAGAGATTGACGAGGATGTTTCTTACGAGAGCTTTGAATATGATGATCCAGAACCGGCAGGTATCTCC
>NZ_JBCNZM010000050.1:8522-12983 GCF_040227615.1 Bacteroides sp. RTP31139st1_H2_RTP31139_211217
TCCTTACACACCCGGAGATAAACGCTTCGGCTGTTGCCCGACGGATGGGGATGCAGCAGAGTTTGTTGGCACAGTATATACGGGGAATTAAACGTCCCTCAAAAGAACGGGAGCAGGCGATATTGAATACGGTGCGTGAAATCGGAAAGGAATTGAGCGGTATTTCAATTTAAAAAGAGAAGCGGAGCAAAAAACTCCGCTTTTCTTTTGTTGTTTCAAAAGAAACTCTCATCTTTGCAGTGCTAAACAGTTACGGTCACACCGTATCGCAGAGCGCGGTCAATGCTCAATGAATTTCAGTGGGCTTTTTTTATGCCCATACATTAACCATTTTACTGACGTCAGTAAAATGATACATACGAAATAGGCGGCTGCCTTTCCCATTACACTTTTGCTCTACGAGCGGAATCTGTAACTGTTTAGCGACACGGGAAATGGCAGCCGTTCTTCTTTTAAGAAAATTGCCTAAAATGCTAAACAGTTACAGTATGAAAAATCAAACATCCGGTGCGCTTATCGCACCAGAACCCGCAGGGATTCGTGTATCCGAGAACTTGAAAGCTCTGAATGAGCAAGTATCCAACATCCAATGCCGCTACTACCGCGTCCTGGCTCCCGATTGCGAAATAAAGACCGAAGCCGATTGCTGGTACTTCCGTGCCATTGTCTGGGCATGTGCCGCGATGGTGTTCCCTCCCCTACTGGCGGCAGCCGCGTTGTGTGTTTATAAGGCAAAGAAGTGCCGGAAAGGGGGTGAGGCATGAGCAAACATAAAAAAATCAGCGAAGATGGCATATTTGTAACGAGCCAACGCAGTCATTCAGCTACCAACACCGATGAATATAGTTATATGTTGTCGTATGGTGGTAATTATATAGCTTGCGATATGTCTGCCGATGAGTTACGTGAAATCATTTCCTGCATGCAAAATGCCCTAAAGGCTAATGGGGAAGGAGGTGAGAAATGAATACCGAAATCAATAACATCGTATTGACCTCCTCCATCAGCGAAACCATCTCGATTTTACAAAATGGCGTTGCCAGTGCTTGTTGCAATACCATAGATAGAGCTACCGGATTAATCCTGGACTTGAAAGTCGACAATGAAGTTAGTGCTGATGACATTATATCCGTAATAAGTGATTTACGCATTGTGTCATCCATGATAAGAAGCTTGACTCCGGAAGAAGAGAAAGGAGGCGCACAATGAGCAAGAAGATAGGATTCCGTTCTTATCAAAACGACGAAGAACCGGACAAACAAGACGAATTAGAGAAGCAACAAGCCGAGCGGCAGAAAGCCATAGCAAACTTCATCGGCCAGAACTATTCACCCATCGGTACCACTTCACAGAAATGTTACAAGACCACCGCTGAACTGGTATATGAGCTGTCGAACATTGTCGATGTCGCTCCGATGGCGCTGGCCAAACAACTGGCTGATGCCGGGTACCATGTAGAATATTTGGCAGGACAACCCTACTGGGTGATGTACGAGAAGCCATAAAAATACTAACCGGAGATTTTTTTATTTTTGAAGTCCTTGCTCGTGAGAGTAAGGGCTTTTTTTGTCCTATGAGAGCGGATGGTTGGGCTCTATCTTTGTGACAAAAAAAGAGATATGATACGTTTTTTCACAAGATTCGTCGCCACCTATGGGTATGATTCACCGAAGGAGTTCTTTCTTTCGGTGGCTCCGAGCTTCAAGTACAACCTGCAATTTCCGGCCATCTCCTTCAGCGCCGTCACTGCCGTAGTCAGCGAATGGATAGGCATTACACCGTTCCTGGCCATGGCCATGCTCGTCGCCATTGTCTCAGAGATGTGGACGGGCATCCGGGCAAGCAAGGTCCAGGGAATAGGATTTGAAAGCTTCCGTTTCTCACGCTGCATCATCAAGCTGTGTATCTGGCTGACCATCATCTATATCACCCACTCGTTCTATCTGGAGAGCAAGGCCGGAGCGGAAGAAAGCTTTGTCATGCTGCTGGCCACCCTGTTCTTTTACATTGTCAAGGTGTTCGTCATGACCTGGTTCTGCGTCGAGCACGTGACAAGCATACTGGAGAACCTGGCAGTCATCGACGGCAAGCCGAAAGATGCGCTGATCAAGCAGGTGGGAATATTGTGGGTGACAGTCACGGATAAATTCAGAAGAAAGGCCGATGAGACGGAAGGTTAGCCATATGTTGCTTTGTGCGGTTATCGCATTTCTTTCCGGCTGGGCCGGCCACTGGCTGGGTTCCCGGAAACGGAGCATTGTCCATGTACCGGAAACGGTGGTCAGGCATGATACGATACGCTCTGCCATTCCGGAACCGGAGGTGATTGTCCGTGAGGTACCCACAGAAGTGGATACGGCGGCTATACTGGCCGACTATTTCTCGGAGAAGCATTATCTTGATACAATTATTGAACGCCCTTACCTGAAAGTGGAGCTGACCGACGTCATATCCCGCAATTCATTGCTTGACCGCACGGTAGTGGTGGACTACCGGCAACCGGTCGTCTGCAACAATGCTCTTGCCTTAGGTCTGGAAATTGGACGTTCCTGGCAAGTCTTGTCGGCAGAATATCGCCATAAGCAATGGGAGTTCAGAGCAGGATATGACTTGTACAACAGGTCACTGGTGTTGGGCATTTCTAAAACCCTTTGGCAATGGTAGTGGACGGCATACATGATGGAGTGGACTGCTTCATCTCGGAAATCGGGGAAATAAAAATCTCAGGAATCACAGATGAACAGTTGAATGTCCGTATTGAAACCGGAGGTACGGAGATTTTCAATGAGAGCTATTACGCTTTGAAAGGCAACGTGGTAATCCATGAGATAGGGGAAATGCTCCGCAGTCACTTCTCCCTGCATGACCCGAAAGGGATGTCAAACAATGTAGTCTCTTATTATCAGGCTCCATTGTCCATAACCGCTGTGTTTTCAGGCAAGCAGGACACAGTCCGGAGGAGTTTCAATGCTTATTACAGCCGTTGTCGCACATCGGTATCCCCGTCAGACGTACTTTTTCTGACACACGAGAGCACAATCCGTACAGCCCATGATAGAATGGAATATCTAACCTTTACTGCCCATAAAGGCATGTCGGTGGACATGAGCATAGCCTACATGGATGCGGGAAAGGAAAAGTACAAGACAGTCAGTGAGCAAGTGGATGCCACTGCCGGTATGCTCGCTGTTTCTTTTTCACTTGATAAGATTGTACGTCGGTCCGGTATTGCCGTATCATCCATCACATATTATGATGTCCTATTGAAAAAAGATGGCACTGTAAAGGATAAGGTGAGATTTGTCAATGATGACCGACAGTATAGGAATGTCACCAATTTCATTTACCGAAACGCATTCGGTATGCCGGAGACAATGGCATTCACCGGACTGGTGGAATATTCCCCCGAACTTGAGGGTGATCCGGTAGAACTGTTACAGAGAACCGGCCGCACTTCATCCAAATACATTGACAGCCGTACGGTAAACAGCGGCTATCTGGACACCAGACAATACGGAAAGGTACTGGATCTGATAACAACTGATTCTTTGCAGCTGTATAATACGGAAACATCGACGGAAGTGGTGACCACTGACATTGATTTCTCTCACAAGCGTACCGGCAACGAGAAAATCAATGTCTCACTTACATTCCGTCAGGCATCACGCCTGCATCTGGCTTTCGAGCGTACCGGTGACAATGGTATTTATGGGCGGATATTCGACAGAACATTTGACAATACATTTGAATGATATAACGATATGGAGACAATACGCAGAAACCTGGCTCTGGCCGACATGGACATCCGCACGGACGAACGCGGACGCCGGCGCATCTTTTCGATAAAGTTCGTCAGCAAGGAAGGCAAGGTCTATTTCATGCCCCAGGCCTACGCCTGCGGTGCAGGACGCATGAACATGAAGGAATACCAGCTCCGGGGCGTGCAGCCCTGCGACTGCAAGGGAAATCCGGAAGGACACCCCTACCCTGTGGATATTGACCTGATACTGGAGTATAACAAAAAGAAAATAATATTCTGATGAACATATTGTTTAATTCAAGCGGCATTCCCCTGCTGATGCAGTCCACGTACATATTCGGCGAAACGACGGGGACACCCCAGAACGAAATGAAGGAGCGTACCCGAATCCTGGCGCCATATGACTTGTCGAATGTTTCCTATATAGACATCGACGGAGTGAAGGTGCGTCCATGGGGAGATGAGAATGATTTCCCCCAGAAGGCGGCTGAAGAGATAGGAAACACCAGCGTGCTCAATACGGGCCTGAAGTTTCTTCGTAACCTGACACTTGGGCAAGGCATATATCCTTGTACGGTGAAAGGTTACGACAATGATGGCAACGAGATACTGAAGCCCGTTACCGATAGCCGAGTACAAGCTTTTATTGCTGTCGCTTATACACATCTCCGAGCCCACGAGACGGAGTACCATCGCGGATG
>NZ_JBCNZM010000050.1:12993-27948 GCF_040227615.1 Bacteroides sp. RTP31139st1_H2_RTP31139_211217
GGATTACTTGAAATTCGGCAACGGTGCCGTCCAGTTTGTGCCGTCGGCTGCCGGCAATTCTTTTGCAGGGGTCAATCCGGTCAATGCGCTTTACCGCCGTTATTCCGAAGTGGACGAATACGGCGCCTGCAAGTGCATCATTTCCGGATATTGGCCGCAACGTCCGGACAAGGGACAATACACCAGGCTGGATGTGCTCTCCGAATACGACCCGCAGATGCACGCCGAGGTGTTGAAGTTTGCCGGAAAGGTGAGGGACGGTTTCATCATGCCGGTACGCGACAGCTGGAGCAACGACGACCTTTACGGCATGCCCATCTGGTGGCCCGCCTACGTTTGTGGATGGGTGGAGATAGCCCATCTTATCCCCCATTTCCTCAAGAAAGCCTACAAGAACCAGATAACCTGGAAGTGGCATGTACAGATACCGTATTCCTACTGGGAGAAGAAATACCCGTCCAAGGACTATTCTGCCAAGGAGCGTGAGGCGGCCATACAGAAGTATATGGATTCTGTGGAGCAGAACCTTTGCGGACCGGACAATGCGGAGAAGCCCATCTTCTCTCATTATGCCGTGAACGAGATGAACGGCAGGATTGAGGAGGAGTGGAAAATCAAGCCGCTGGAGAACAAATACCAGGGTAGTGACAATCTTCCGGTGTCGGCAGCCGCCAACTCGGAAATTCTGTTTGCATTGATGGTGAATCCGAATGTGCTCGGTGCAGGTATGCCCGGTGGCACCTATGCCGGCAACCAGGGCGGTTCCAATATCCGTGAGGCTTTCCTTGTGAACATTGCCAACGCGTGGATTGACCGGCAGAATATCCTGGACCCTATAGAACTCTATATCAAAATGAACGGCATGCCGGAATGCGAGCTGCGTTTCCGCAATACCGTATTAGTAACCCTCGATACCGGCAGCGGTACCAAAAAAACATTGAGCTAATGATATTCAGTGCAAAAAAATGGAACAACGGCAAGGAGCTGAAAGCGGTGATGAAGGTGAACACCGCCATCTCCTTTGACATGATGGAGGCACCGCTCCGGAATGCTTTCCGGCAATACCTCGTACCGTTATTGGGCGATGCGATGGTGGGAGAAGTGGTCGAGATATATGAATTCGGTCCAAATCCGGATGTATTGGAACAGAATACCGAAGGGGCAACCGAACGGGAGAAACTGGACAGCCGCCTGCTGGAGATCTGCAAACGCGCGAACGCGAACCTGGCGTTCTGGAACGATTTCGATGAAATCAGCATGCGTATCACCGATGCGGGCTTCCAACGTCAGAAATCCGACAACGGCGAATCATTCCAGCAGGTGTACAAGTACCAGGAAGATAACCTGCGGGCATCGTTACGCAACAAGGGGTTCAATGCGCTCGACGAGCTGCTTGAGTTTCTGTATGCCCATATAGCCGAATATCCGGAGTTCGCGTCCTCCCAGGCCTATCAGGACCGTAAATCAGCCATTGTCCGCAGTACCGCGGATGTCAATGACGTCTGTTTTATCAATGGCAGCCGGATTGTTTTCCTCCGTCTGCAGCCGCACCTGAAGTTTGCCGAGGAGATGCTCCTTCAGCCGGCCATCGGTGACAAGCTGTATGAGCATCTGATTGACGGACTGGTAAATCCCCCAGAAGACGAAGAAGCCCGGAAGAGCATGGAGCGGTTGCGCCTTGCCTGCTCCCGCTACATTGTGGCAATGGCGGTCAGACGGCTGCTGATGGAGACGGGTAGCGTCACGGACCGGGGGCTGTACTTCACCGCTGTACAGCCGGGTGAGAAGGGCAATGAGGAGAAGAGACCCGTCGATACGGAGCGCATAGCCGTACAGATCCAGAATCTGAAAACGGATGCGGACATGTACATGACCGTGCTGCTGCGTACGGTACGGAGCTGTTTTGAGAATTTCTATGAGGGTGATCCCAGGCAGATATACGACCGGGACAATGACCATAAACGCACATTCTGGACATGAGGGAGCTTCGCATTGCATACCGTAGATTCGGAATCCGCCATGAGATAATCCGCCGGGTACCTCAGAAATGGGAGGAGCTGACACCGGCACAGTTCCTGCTCGTGTCGCGGCTTTATCTTCAGGAAATAGACGAACCATCCTTCCTGAAGGAGTTCTATTCCCTGCCGTACGGGGTCGGTTCCGACACCTATTACAGTTATAAGCTGAGCGAACTGGTGGAGTTCATCAGCGACTGCCGTGTCCGGATGGACCGCTTTATCCTTCCTGCCGTCTCCGGGCTGAAAGCGCCGGGTGACCGCCTGAAGGGGATGTGTTTCGAACACTTCATGCACGTGGACACTGCTTTCAACCGATATGTCCGTGACGGCAAGGATGCCTCACTGGACACTTTCGTAGCAATGCTCTATTTGAAGGACAACGAATATATTGTCCTACCATCAGGTGGGAAAAACGGCTTATTTAGCAGGCAGAAACCGCTGATACTGCAAAAACGGATAATGAAGGTGACAAAGATTGACAGGCACGTCAAGTATGCCATATTCCTGAACTACGTTTTTGTCAAGAGGTGGCTTTCAAAGGCTTTTCCTTTCCTCTTTCCGTTGGATGATGAACCGGAGGAAAAGCGGAATAGTCCCGCCGCACCGTCAGTCAACTGGCTCGACATCTTCGACGCCTTTGTCGGTGACGATGTGGCGGTGATGGAGAAATACCAGGCGATGCCGGTGGCAACGGCATTCCGCCTGCTCAACAAAAGGATACGTGACGCCCAAAAACAGAAGAAATGACTTTTTCGGAATACATAGAGAATCTGGCTGAAAGGCATGTCGATATACGACACAAGGAGAATGATGAAGTACACTTCCTCTCATCAGAACGAGAGAAGCATACGGCACTGGACAGCGTGCTCCACTATCCGGCAGTGATTGTGGACCGTGGCTCAGGATTCGGTTACGGCGGTAATCCGGGTGCATACCGAAAAGACCGCGATTACCTGCTCTTCATTGTGGAGCATGTGTCCGACACCTCCGACTATGAGCAGATAGAGGCTGCCCTTGACAAGTGCGAGCGCATTCTTGATGAGCTGCTCAACCAAATTTTGGAAGACAAAAGGAAGAAAAGGCTGTGGCTCGCTTTTTCCTTGGAGGATGTGGAAGCGGATTATGTGGTAAACAATGATAACCAGCTTTATGGCGTGGTTGCGGCAATACATCTGTCCGAACTTTACAAGGTTTTGAATTGCCGCAATGCATTTTTATGATACAGTATGTCTGATACACTTACAACATTGAAGGAGCTGGCGGCACAAGTGCGTGGTGCCACCCGAAAAGGTGAGAATACGGCTGAACGTGTCGGGCGTCTCTTTGTGGGCATCCTTGCCCTCATGGAAGAATCCGAAATTTCATTCGAGCCTTCCGAGGGATACGATACGCTTGGGACATTGAAGGAACTGGCGGCACAGGTACGCAGTGCTACCGAGGACAGTGAGAATACCGCCGAACGTGTCGGACGTGTTTTTGCCGGCATCCTGGATCTGCTGGAGCAGTCCGGTATCGAGTTCGATACTGCCGAAGGAGATGATTCCATAGAGATTCTGCAGTCCCTTTCCGACCAGGTACGTGGTGCCACCCGAAAAGGTGAGAATACGTCCGAACGTGTGGGGCGTCTCTTTGCGGGTATCTTGAATCTTTGGGCAATGAGAGCGGAGGACTGGAACAAGGTCATACCGCCCGTCTATGTCCGCAGCGACAACGGACGGCAATATCTCGGCATCTACAACGCGACCAAATCGGTCATGGAGGACTATCCCGACGGTCTGACGCAGGATGTGACGATAACATGCACCCAGACCAACATAGACTACAAGGGCAACAGATACCAGGATGAGGACAGCATGTGGAGCGTGGAGATGAAAGGCTGGAACCAGGATACCGCACATATACTTACCATTGACGGGGCCGGCAAATGCACACTCGACGGCCGCGGTTTCGGTGGCATACATATCGAGGATTGCAGTAACATCATCATCCGGGACATCACCTTCCTGAACTTCAATACCTACGAGGGTGTTTATGCACCGGAGGAGCCCGCCTGCATCTATGCCACAAACATCTCCAAACGCAAGCCTTGCCGCAACCTGTACTTTGAGAACCTGACCGTCAAAGGGCAGAGCACCAAGAGTCCGAACTCCAATTACCGCACCCGCTACGGCATTACGGTCAAAGGATACGAGAATGTGTGTCTCCATAATATCCGTATGTCGCAGGTCGTTGTCCAGCCGATTTCCATTACAGACGCGAATACCGTCTATATATCAAAGATAAGATTCTCCGAATCAGTGATGCAGGCCGAAGTGGTCGGGCACCCGTCAATCATGAGCCTTTCGGCAACGGATGTCTATATCATGGATTGTGACATAGACGGCAGCCATTACAATGAGGTAGCCATTTCCGTAGGCAAGGTCAAACAACTGTTCTTAGAGCGTAACCATATCTACAAGACCTGCGGACCGGTCATCGGAATAAGCAATGAACTCGGCGCGGACAAGATATTCATATCCGGCAATTACATGCATGATAACATGGAGCTTCCGAAATACCAATGGGACTGCACGTGGTTCACGTTCCCCGGCATGTCCAAGGAAATAATAATCGCGAACAATACCTTCGTGTTCAGCAGCGGCTATTTCCAGGAGTTTTTCGCGCGTTCGAGCACTTCCGCTATCGAAAGGCTGGTCAATGTGAACAATATATTTGTCCGGCACAATGAGCAGAATCATGGCATCTTCATCCTTTCGAGCGTCCATAGCCTCATAAGTGGCAGTAATATTTATAATAAGGAGACCGTATTGTACTCCATGGCCGACAATACTTCACCGGTGTATTTTGCCGGAAACAACCAGGGAAACCTTGCGTACATACAAGCACAGGGATATGAGGCTGGCACGGCACAGATTACCGACGGGAGCGCCATCCTGATGGATGACCGCCCGTGTCTGACAGCGGAACTGGCAGCCATTCACAAGAGCGTCGCGGAATATGTACGTGAATTCGATTACAAGTACCAGACGAATGACCGGGACAATACCAGCATCGGCTGTGACAACTACTACAGCGTCGAGTTTGACGAGACAGCCGACACCACCGATGGCTACGACGGTATAAACCGTTACAGCAATGAAGTCTTCAGCAGCGCTGCCCAATACAGTATGCCGTCAGACCAGACCCTGGTGTTGCTTGCACGGTCCAAGAACCGGGACAGGATGGTTGTGTTCAACATAACCAAATCGGACGATGTCGGTAACCGGATTGTATCTGTCGGCCGCCTGGCATCGTTCTCCATCCGTCCGAAGCTTGACGGGAACGGAGAATATACAGCAGACCAGTTATATGATGTAACCATTGAATAATGATGAATATATGAAATACCACGAGATTCTGAAAGCCCTGATCGGCATTCCCTCCTTGTCCGCAAGACTTGACAACCCTTTCCCTCTGGTCGGGGACAAAGTTACCATATCAAGTACAAGCGAATGGGTGAGGCAACACGAGTATCTGCTTGATGGTGGAGCCGGGCCTGAACGGTCTGTCCTGGATTGTGTACTGGGAAAATCCTCAGAGACTGTAGATATGTCTGCCGCAGGTGAGTTCATACAGAGCGTCAGTGTATCCAACGATAGCGGCAACGCTTCTGTCAGGAAAATCGCATATCCGATGCTTCCCGCCACCGAGCCCTATTTTATGGTTACCGCCACTGAGATAGTGCGTGTCGGGGAAAGGGGCTATCTTTCGATATATGCCGAAAACGGTTATGCCACTTCCCGCAACAATACCATCGTTGCGCGTATATACAAGGAGAATGAACCGGAACCAGTGAAAACCGTCGGCTTTGACACGAGCCGTCCAGGACCGACTGTCTGGGCGGCATCCCCCTATACCTTCGATGCTGTGTCCGACCGTGGAATATACGATGTGGAGGTGGACGTGACAGATGTCCTGACCGGTGTGACTTTTACCAAACGTATCAACAAGCTCATAACCGTTACCCCCGCGCTTGCCCCCCGTGATGAAGCGGTTGAGTATCTCGTCCCCGACGCCAAGATTGTGGGTGGAGCCGAGAGCTGGATTATAGACGGTAAGGATTATCCGGCAGGCTGTACGGTTATCCTAAAATATGACCCGCAGTTCGGTGAGAGATACCCCATGCGTCTGCGTCTTGACAATTTCAAGGGCACGCGGGAGAATCCGATCATTTTCACGATAGATACTGAGGAGCCGTTTGAATTCAACTGGTTCTATTGGTTCGGCATACTCTTCAATGACTGCGCCCATATCGTCTTTGACGGTAGGGGCTATCATAATCTAGATAAGGGGTTCAGAATGATTGCCATGCCGGAATTTGCGAATATCGCCATACAAGTCACCAACTATTCGAACGAGCTTGAATTCTTTGGTATCGAGATCGACAAGGCGGATTTTGCCGGATTCATGATCAAGACAGACCCCACGGCCGATAACCCCCAGGGGTGGTGGCCTGCCTATAGGCTGGAAAATCTCAGGCTCCATCATAACCATATTCATGACACGGTCGGAGAAGGGAGCTATCTGGGACACTACAGTCCTAATTATTATACCGGTACCAACAGCAACGGGGAGGAGGTCAGATACCGTGCGCACCACTTGTACAACACCCGCATATACCGTAATATCTATGAGAATCAGGGTTATGACAACTTCCAGCTCAATAATGCCGAAGATGCCGAGATATGCTATAATGAATTCATCAATGGCGGTAACCGTATGGAGAAGGACCAGACATCGGCTCTTGCCCTCGGTCTCAGTGGCAAAATATACAACAATGTCATACGCGGGCATTTCGGCCCTGCCATCCAGTGCCTGTGCATGGGTGATGTGGAGATTTTCAACAATATCATCGCTCCCGGCACGGAAGTCTCAAGCGCTTTCTATCTGGGGGGCTTCCAGGAACCCCCGCAGTCCGATTATGATACCGGGTTGACAATAGGGCATCTGATTAATATACATAACAACATCCTCTTCTCGTATGGCGTGCCATATCTGTTCAGTCAGGCGAACAAATGCAAGAATGTCCGTATTCTGGACAACTTCTGTGTACATAAGGGAGCCTGGGGAGGTCAGGCGGCGGATATAATGTCCGGTTGGAAAGTAGAGGGGAACATGGAACTGGAATACCCGCGTTACCCTTTCGATTTCCAGGCTATTGACGAGCGGTACAAGATTGCCGATTCCATCAATCTGGACTATCGCATTGCCGCCTCCTCGCCTCTGGTTGAAGGAGGATGCGGCGACAGTTTCCGTTTTGATTTCAACGGCTATAAAAATTGGTACGACAAGGTGTTCCCTATAGGCCCTTTCCTTGGGAAATATAGGAGTCCGGACATCGTGGATGCCCTTTTCGGACTGTCATCCATTGTGATAGACGGAGGTGCCGCCAGTACCTTGAGCAATAAGGTCAGCGTGCGGATGAATTGCAAGGGTGAGGTGACACATTACCGTATAAGTGAGAAAAGGGACTTTTCCGACACGGTGTGGTCGGAGTGGAGCGGTGATACCGTAGAATTCACATTCCTTTCCACAGGACCGAAGACATTGTACTGCCAGATAAAGTCGTCTACGGAAGAGAGCGCTGTTAAATCCGCATCCATCATCTATCAGGAAAGCCCGTTGGTACTGTCCTCTGTCGTGATAGAGGACGGTGTTCCTGAAAAGAACGGAAAGACTGTGAGTGTTGAAATATCATACAGCGGTTCTGTCATGCCCCGATACTACCGTGCAGGTGAAACGGAGGATTTGACCTCTGCCGGTTGGACTGCGTTTACGGAACGTTTCTCCTATACGTTTGATACAACGGGCGCGAAGACCTTGTATGTACAACTGATGGACGGATTCGGGCAGATGACTGAAACCCGGTCCGCAAGCATCACCATCAATCCGCCGCGTAAGGCAGTGGTCAGTATAGGATGGGCCTATGATGATGTTGCCCCCGGATGTGTGTTTGACAGTGGGCTTGGCATCAATAGGATGAATTACTCGGCGACAGCCCGGACCTTTGTATGGGATTCCGGGGAAGATGCCGGAACTGTCGTCAAAGGGGACTCCGTCAATTTCAATGAGGATATCAGGGTCGGTGGTGCAACTACAGGTGACGATAGTGGCATGTATCCGGACAGTGTGTTGGAGAAATATGTCAGGTATAACGGTTTCCCGCAGAATACATACGGACACAGGACAGCCTCGATACATCTCTCTCCAGGGACATACCGTCTGCGGCTGTTCTGTTCCCTGAACTCCACTTATAAGAACTCCACGGAATTCATGAAGGTACAGACCGTCGTGGACGGTGTTGCCAATGTGTTTGAACTGCCGGACGGTTATGATGTCATAGGCAATCTCACCCGATGGCTTGAACAGGAAATCACCGTACCGGAATCGGGAATGTTCGAATTGCAATGGGGGATGGAGAATGCGACAAAAGGATGGATGGAGGTTCCGCTGAATATTATAGAAATAGAAGAAACGTAAGATAATGAAATATATAAAAGTAGTATGGCTAAAGCAGAAATCTTATTCAAGGTCATCCGCAAATGGGAAGGCGGATGGAGTGACCACAAAAATGACAAAGGTGGCAAAACCAATATGGGGATAACCTTGTCTACGTGGAAATCATGTGGTTATGACAAGGATGGTGACGGAGATATTGATGCGGATGATTTACGCATGATTACTCCGGATGACGTTTTTCATGTTTTCAAGAAGTATTATTGGGACCGTTACCAAGCGGACTTCATACACAACCAGTCCATTGCGAACATCTGTGTGGATTGGGTGTGGGCCTCCGGACGTCCCGGTATCACAAGGGTACAACAACTACTGCAAATCAATGTAGACGGCATCGTAGGTCCTCAGACGGTTGCAAGTATCAATCTGGCCAACCAACGGCAGCTGTTCGAAGCTATCAAGACAGACAGAATCCGGTTTATTGAAGAAATCTGTAAAAGGGACCCGTCGCAGCTTGTATTCCGGAAAGGATGGCTGAACCGGGTCAATGATTTCAAGTTCTCTGTCCGCTGAATTCTTGTCCTTTTTTCCACTCTTTTCAGCCTTTAGTTTTGTGTCCGGAACTAAAGGCTTTTTTATGGCAATAACTGAAGAAAAGAGTTTAATGACCTCCGAGAAATTCAATCGAGGAGTTGAGAACTGGACGTGGAAAGTCAGGAATACCTCCGTAAATATTCTACAACGGACACACGCAACCGGCAGATTGCGTAGGGAACTGCAATCCCGTTGGCTGAAAGACCGTGAAGGTGGACCGGCTTATGTCGGTCTGGGTTTCCGCTTTGCCCGGTATGGTGCGTACCGGGAGTATGGCGCCGGGCGTGGATATATCGTCAAGAACGGAATTATAATGAAGGGACATTCGGCATGGAGCGATAAGAAGAAACGTCAGGAACTGCGTTCTTTACGTGTTTCTGAATATCGTATCCGGCGCATGCGTACCGTTGATGAACACTATGCCGTTATCCGGCGAAGTCCCCTACCCTGGTTAGACCCTCCCATTGTGGATAACATCGAATCACTGGCAGATTTATCCGGAGAGTATTACGGTGACCAGGCACTCAAGAATGTGCTTCAGAAGTTTGATAAAATAACAATTGAAAAACGTTATGGCAAAAAGTGACAAGACTGTCAAAAGAGGTGTCTACTTGTACATCGATGGCAAGGAAATTAAGAATGACATCAATTCCATTGATTTGGAGATGAAACGCCTACAGCGTGACATTAAGGAAATGACACGCGGCTCTGAGGAATACAACCGCACCATGGCGAAGATACAGCATCTTCAGGGGATTTTAAAACAGCATCGCCAGGAGATAAAAGGCATCACCACCGAAACCAAGAAAGCGACTGTCAGTATTGGCAGTATGGTAGACTGGTTCAACCGTTTCGGTGGAGTTATCTTGTCCGTAATAGGTTTCCTTACCGGTTTTACCCTTGCCTTGCGCGCCATCAGAGACGAACGCAACAAGTTGGAGGAGTCCCAGGCCGGGCTGAAAGCCTTGACCGGACTTGATGATGACAGCATTGCCTGGTTGACCGGGCAGGCCAAGACGCTTTCCACCACCATGACAAAAGAGGGCTTGCGTGTCCGCCAGTCGGCAGCCGAAATCCTGGATGCGTTCATGCTGGTCGGTTCGGCCAAGCCGGAACTGCTTGGTGACAAGGAAGCGCTCAAGGCTGTTACGGAGGAAGCCATGCGGTTGCAGGCGGCAGCCAAGGACATTACCCTGAACGAAGCGGTTGATTCACTTACCTTATCACTCAACCAATATGGGGCGGCAGCAGACCAGGCAGGACGGTTTACCAACGTATTGGCTGCCGGCTCCCAGGCAGGTTCCGCCAATATCGCAAGCCAGGCAAAGGCTATCCGGAATGCAGGTACCGCAGCGGCTTCGGCCAATGTTCCCATTGAACAGACGGTCGCATTGATTGAAACGCTTGCCTATCGGGGTATAAAGGATGAAGTGGCCGGAACGGGATTGAAGAAATTCTTTCTGGTTCTTCAGACCGGAGCGGACGAGACCAACCCTAAAATCGTCGGGTTGGATAAGGCACTGGAGAATCTGAAGAACAAGAATATGGATGCAGGCGCCATCAAGAAGATGTTCGGGGAGGAAGGCTACAATACCGCATCCGTAATCCTTCAGAACACGGAGATGGTGAAAGACTTCACCGCTGCCGTCACCGGTACCAATGTGGCGTATGAGCAGGCGGCCATAAACAGTGATACTGCACAGGCCAAACTGGAGCAGGCACGCAATAAGATGAAGCTGGCAGCCATTGATTTGGGAGAGAAACTGAATCCGGCTCTGACGGTGAGTACGAATATGCTGACCAATGTGCTCAAGTATTTGCCGGGATTGATTGACTGGTGCAAAAAATGGGGTGGTACTGTATTGTGGCTTAGTACGATATTGCTTGTATATGCTACCCGGCTGAAGATAATTACAGCATGGTATTCTATTTGGAATTCACTTACCAAAATTGCGACAGTTCTCAATTTGGCTTATGCCGCATCAATGAATACATTGTCTGGTTATACAGTGACATCATTTGGAAACTTGCGTAAATTATCAATGCTCATGCAAGGACATTCTGTTTTACTTAAATCACTACGTACCGCCACTTATTTATATGCCGCTGCCGTGCAGGTTTTACACGGGCGCGTTGATTTGGCTGCCAAATCGCTGAAAGCAGCTTGGACTATTATGTCCAGCAATCCGATTGGCTTACTGGTTACATTAGTTCTTGCAGCAGCTACCGCATCCTACAAACTGACACAACGCACCAAAGCTTATTACGACCTAAATAAAGTCAATGAGAAAATTACAGAAAAATCAAATGATGAATATGCGCGTCAATCATCACTGATTGAACAGTTGACCACCAAAATACACAATAATAATCTTTCCAATTTTGAACGTAAAAAGGCAATTGTACAATTGCAGGCTATTATTCCGGATTATAATGCAGAGATTGATAAAGAGGGCAAAATCATCAATGAAAACACAGAGGCACTTGACCGATATAATGCCGTATTAGCAACCAATATCGAATTAAAAGAGGCTGCCGACGAACTGGATAAGCACCGGATCAACCTGATGCGCCTTCAAAAATCCCCGGCATTGAGTGACAATTCACCGATGGGGTCGATGGCTCGCGAGGATGTTCGCAACAAGATTTCCCAAGAAGAAGAGATTGTTGAATCTTTAACTGCACGTTATAAGAAACTGGTACAAGAAAAATGGAAAGCATTGAATCCGAACACTCCTAAAAACAATCCCACCGGAGGCAATGACGGTGGAAAATGTCCGATATGTGGAAACAAACCTTGTACCTGCGATAAAAACAACACTTCCAAAGACAAGTTCGCCCAAGCTGAAGCCGACTACTACCGACGTATCGCTGACATCAAACGGAAGTACCTCGCTGACGATAAGATGACCCAGGAAGAATACAACAAGCAGATGCGGGATGCAGAAATACAACTGCTCAACGATAAGCTGAAGGTCAAGGGGCTTGAGCCTTCAGAGATTCAACGTATCAATGACCAAATACTTGATGCGGAAATAAAGGCGCGTGATGAATTGCGCAGGCTTGATGAACAGTCTGCCAAGGATGAAGAGAAACGCCGTAAGGAGCAGGCAGAAGAGACGTTTTCCCGTTTGGACAAAGAGTACCAAATGCAGGTGGAAGCTGCCGCCATGTATCATTATGAAAACAGGACTTCCGAGGAGGAGTATTTCAATGAGCTGCGCAGACTGCAAGATGTATATTACCATAAGGTTCTCAATGACGCGGCAATCAGTGAGGAGAAGAAAAACCAGGTACGTGAACAGATGCGTAAACGTAATCTGAAGGATGCCCAAAAAGATGCTGAAGAAGAAAAACGGATTGAACGTGAGAAGTTTGACATACTGTCTGACCTGGCGAAAGGCTTCGGAGAGACCATGGCGCAATTCTTCACGGACTCCGAGGTGTCTCTCAAGGACTTCCTGAAGAATATTCTTACTATGTCGCTTGATGCGTTGGAACGTATGATGATTATGGCCGTTACCGAACGCACCATCAAGAATATAGGTTCACTCGGCTTCGTAGGTGTAGCTAAAGCTGCCGGAGAGATTGCTCTGATAACTGCCGCATTTGAGACAGCCAAAGGGCTTATCTCCAATTTCTACACCGGCGGCTTTACTCCGTCCGGTGACTGGAATCAGCCGCAAGGTATTGTACATTCCAATGAATTTGTCGCCAACCGTTTTGCTGTGGCCAACCCGAATCTGCGACCGATATTCGACGCCATTGACGTGGCACAGCGTAGCGGTAATGTTGGTAATCTGACAGCTGAAGACATAGCGGCTGTAGCAGGTTCCGGAAAGAGTACACGTACCGTACCAGCCAAGGCACCTGCTGCCAGCGCCACAACGACGACCAATGACCCGGCTATGGTGGCGATGCTGATAGAATGTACCCGCGTATTGCGGAAGCTTAAAAACAGGCTGGATGCCCCTTTGGTAGCGGAAACTTATGTTACCGGCAAACGGGGTATCAACCAGGCACAAAAAGAATATCAGAAGTTGAACAACAATAAATCACGCAACAAGCAATGACAGAATTATACATTGACGGGCAATTGGCCGCCCTTCCTGAAGGGTTCAACATTACGTTCACCTCCGAGAATCCGTATTTCACCCGCAGTTCCAATTACTCCTTGGACATAGAACTCCCCATGCCTGCCAATCATGCCATATTCAAGCACGTGAACAGACTGGATGTGACGAAAAAAAAGACTATCCTTCCGGCCACACTCATCGTTGACGCCAGATGCCTGCTTTACGGCAGTGCGGTTTTACTCTCAGTAGAAGATGCACTGGTTAAGGTACAGCTCGTATCGGGTAATGCGGAATTTAATCTGCTGACGAATGATGATCTGTATATTGACGAACTTGATTTAGGTACAATCAGTTGGCCGAACAACAATCAGAACCGTTTCCAGCCACCTGCCAATATGGTGAACTACTACGGTTCGGTGGACGACATTGAAGCTGTATGGTTGCCGGTGTTCTATCAGGAAGCCAAATGGGAGAATCTTCAGAACGATGCAATCTATGAGTTCGGCACGAACAATTTTACCCTTTGCCCCTATTATGGCCGTCGATGTGTACAACCATACCTTTTGACAGTCATCAAGAGAATAGTGGAGTATTTTGGCTATACATTCGATACCTCCTTCTTTGATAACAATTTCTTGCGGAACGTTTATGTATGCAGCGCGGTAAGCAGCAACCGGGTGGCCGCCGCATTGCCGCACTGGACTGTTTCCGAATTCTTTGATGAACTGGAGAAATTCCTTTGTGCGGTTACGGTGGTCAACGAACGCACCAAAGTGGTGAGTCTCGTAGGGCTTAACGATTATTTTACAGAATCCGGAAAGGAGATAATTCCTGCATCTTCCCTGCTACGGGAGTTCACTGTGGATATTGAAGATGAAAAGAATGAGAAAGACTTGAGCACTGGCAATGTGGGCTACAATCTGCCTTCCCATACGGATGACGGCTATCTGCGAATTGAAAGGGACATCATAGAGGCTGCATACAAACAAGAATATGATTCTTACGATGCAATGCTGGCCGCATACAATGGAATGGGTGACAGTGACAAGAAAAGTACAATCTTTATTGTTGGCAAACGGTATTATATCAACTACAATGAAAATGATAAGAATACGCTGCGTGAAGTCAATTTGTATGCGGATTTAATCCGTGACCCGGAATCGTCCGATGTAGAGACCTCACTCGGAATCGTCCCGGCTAAAATTATTCAGTTCAATGTCGGCGTGTATGGCTCTGTAGCTGATTACGATTTGTCCCGTCCGTACACCTCCATGGTATTGAACATACCCGCGGTGGGCTACCAGGCTACTGTTGCCAAGCAGGAGCGCTTCAATGTCCAGGAAGCCATAAACGGTGACGTGGAGCTGAAGGAGAAGCAGGAAAAAAACGGGCACATGGAAGTGGCTGTCAATACCGGCAAGTTCAACCGGCAGAACGTAACTTACAGCGGTCAGACACATGCCTATGATTATGCCTATCCTTTTACGGACTACCAGCAGAAGACCGAAGCACAGCTCACGGACTTCCTTCCGTATTCCCTAAGCTTGAACGATGTTTGTCCGGACAGTGTCGGACATCGGTTGTCGACACTCAGTCTGTTTCACTCCAATATCCCTTACACAATCCAGTTCCAAGCCAATAAGCTGCCAGATGTGAATAAGGTGTTTCTTATAGGCAACAAGCAGTATTTGTGCGAGAAGATTGAGACGGAAATAGATGTTGATGGATTAAGCAAGGTACTGAAGGGGACTTTTTACCGGATAGAATAATAA
>NZ_JBCNZM010000050.1:27958-30294 GCF_040227615.1 Bacteroides sp. RTP31139st1_H2_RTP31139_211217
AAAGACATCTGCCTCTCAAAAATAACTCCTTTTTCCCTTGCGTCATTACCAAAAGGTTATTATATTGGCAGTGTCATAATGTATCGCGATCTTTTTATGACTGAAGAAGAAGAGCTAAAGGCTCGGATTGAAGCTGCGAAAAAAGACCTCAGCTTCTTTTCCCTCTATTGGGATGACATTCAGAATACTGATTGGATTTCCGATGAGGAGCTTGAGGAAGGCATCAATGATTGTCTCGATGACTTGAATGATGCACAAGACAAGCTGAATGAAAACGGTAGCCCTCCTTGAGGGGGCTACTTTTTCTCTAACATATAATTTTTAGGCTTATGGACGTACAGAAAGAATTGGGAAAATGGAAGTCGGAATATGTAAAATGCAATACTCCGGAGGAATTGGCCGACCATAAAAAACGTTTCAGGGCTTTTCTGCAGACGCTTTCACCGGAGGATAAAAAAGCGTTTGCGCAAGCATTCCAAGATGGTGCCAGGCAATCAATCAATGAAGCCCAAGCCATTGTGAAAACAGTAGAAATCAGGCAGACCTTAGAAAAAGTATTGCCTTTCGCTTCTATGTCGTATATTGCCCAGCACTATTTTGGCAGAACACGCCAATGGCTATATCAACGGATTAACGGAAGTGCGGTAAACGGCAAACCAGCCAACTTCACCGCTGATGAACTGAATACTCTATCTTTAGCTCTATCTGAGCTTGGCGACATAATGAAAGATACTTCTCGGTCTATCGCGAGGCCGTAAGGTTTTTAATGACAGAGGGGCTTCCACGGGTTGGAAGCCTTTTTTATTTCATTATTCAAATAATCATGAATTAAATTTAGAATAAAAAGTTTTTTTATTTTGTTAAGTTTGATAAAATCACTATTTTAGCAACGCCAAAAAATGAATTAAATGAATCCTTTTCCATAGTGTAACCCATAAGATTGGGTTCAGGTTTATTCATTCCTGTAGGCGCACTATAGTGAAGGATTCGCCATTTAATATTATGACAAACAAAAAATACAAATCTATCAGTATTTCTAATTTAATTATAAATCCAGATAATGATCGTTTTGAGTCTGTTGAGAATGAAAAGCAGGCTATAGACATAATGCTAACAAAATTAGGAGACAAAATTTATTATATTGCGATACATATTTTAGAGAATGGGTTGTCTCCCAAGCCATTTTATGTTATGCCATCAAAGAAATCTAACAAGAAATTTCTTGTAAAGGAAGGAAACAGAAGAACCACAGCATTAAAATTGATGGCTAACCCTAAGTTAATTGATTCTAAAAAACATGCTTCATTAAAGAATCGTTTTTTTAAGCTGCATGAAAGATTTATGGAAACTCCGATTAGAAAAATAATGTGCTATATTTATGATGATGTAGAAGAGGCAGATAAATGGGTTCGATTAGAACATACAGGAGAACAGAATGGAGTTGGTATAGTTGAGTGGAAACCAGAGCAAGTACAGAGATTTGATATAAAACATGGAAAAAATAAGTCTGTAGAAATACAAGCTATTGATTTCATACGAACATCTCCTTTCGTACAAGAAGAAGTAAAGAGGGCTTCCGAAAACATTAAACTCACAAATTTTGCTCGTTTATTAGGAGATAAAAGTGTTCGGGAAATTTTGGGTTTAAAGTATATAAATTCTAAATTAAGTTCTAATCTTGAAGAAGAAGAAATAGCTAAGGCCTTAGGGCAAATTATTTTAGATTTGTCTGATAAAGATTTTAAGGTTAGTTCTATATATAATGCCAAGCAAAGAAAAGATTATATTCAAGGCTTAGGAGAAAAACTGCCTGATAAAAATAAGACAATAGGAGAAGTTTGGAGGTTGGATAATCCATTAGAACAAATTCCTAATTTGGAAGAAGAAGATAATACAGCAAAGAATGAGGGAAGTGATTTGCATTCTAAGGGACATTTAAAGAAGTCTATTCCGACCCAACGTAAAACTCTTATACCCAATAATTGTATTATTAGGATTTCCAATCCAAAAGCAAATAAAATTTATGATGAATTGAAAAAAATAGATGTTCGAAGTTTTGTTAATTGTGCAGCTGTCACTTTGAGAGTTTTTTTAGAATTAAGTGTAGATACTTTCATTGAAAAAAAAGGATTACTTAAAGAAGGAGAAATTTCGGCTTCCAATTCTTCAAGAAGTTTGTATCAGAAGGTTAATGATGCTAGTCAATACTTATATAAAGAGAAAATTGCAGATGAAACAATATTAAAAGCTGTAAAATTATAGGGTGTCCAGTTAGATGTTCCGAAAAACAGATGCTGAAATCACCCGATAAGTTATTAATATAACGCTCTGATATT
>NZ_JBCNZM010000051.1:0-29134 GCF_040227615.1 Bacteroides sp. RTP31139st1_H2_RTP31139_211217
CTATCACTCCTCCCAAAGCATCTTTTACATGCCCTTTCACGGTGATGTTCTGTGCATAAGCGCCTACAGACAAGAATAACCCTAACATTAGGGTAAGAATCGTTTGACAGATTCTAAGATTAACTTGCTTCATGCATTTAATAAATTAAAGTTAACAATATTAATTACCTATATATATTATTCGAAAAATAATTTTCGTACTTTCGCTTTCTAACGTCTTTCAAGTACCCAAAGCATGACGCAACAAAAATATGCTTTATTACTTTAGTAAAGTATAAAGAGAGTGTAAAATGTGGGAAACGAACAGTGCAAACGATTGCATGCGGTTGCACAAGATAGAAAAATCACTTGATATATCATAATACA
This sequence comes from Bacteroides sp. RTP31139st1_H2_RTP31139_211217, assembly GCF_040227615.1. NCBI lineage: Bacteria > Pseudomonadati > Bacteroidota > Bacteroidia > Bacteroidales > Bacteroidaceae > Bacteroides > Bacteroides sp. RTP31139st1_H2_RTP31139_211217. Next base: position 367 of record NZ_JBCNZM010000051.1, read on the forward strand.
GCGCTTCTCTCCACTCTACATGTGGCATTCTTGCACATAACATATATGTTTATTCTGCTGAAGTACAGAGATTTTCACCGCCTAACGACCGTTAGGCGATTTGTTGATGGCCGTTGGCAGATCGCTTTACGGCCGTCAACAAATCGCTTTACGACCGTTAAGCACTACACAACATCAAGACAAAACAAAAGAAACACAAAGCTTTTACTGAAGAAATGCCATGCATGTATAAACCAAGCAACATACTTTCAGGATATGAATAACGTGTCTGCACAATATTAATATGCCATTAACACGATATTAACAAAATGGCCGACATGATATTAACTTATTACATTACAATAAGTTAACATCATGTCGGCCCTAAAAACAGAGGTGGAAGCAAAATTTGCTTCCACCTTTTTCTGTTGCTTCCACCGCACCTCAAACACCGATGAACAAAGGGGTACAGAGCAGGTGTGGTAGAGTGGAAGCAAATAGTGCTATTTATTTCTCTGAAGTATAAAGTACCAGCTTTCCGGACTTCAATCCTTTAGCCCTTGCCTCAAACACAATCTCACCGGCTTGCTCGCCACTCTGCACAATAGCCGTCAGCTGACCGCTGAAAGCCGGCATCTTGGGCAAATGGAACAAATCGAGGCTGGTAGCATCTCCATTGGCAGCAGCGCGATATTTTCCGGCACCCTTCACCGAGAAATTTACCATGCGGCTGTCTGCCGGACAAAGATTACCGTCCTTATCCACGACACGGACTGTGATATATGCCAGGTCCTTACCATCGGCAGACAAGCGGGTGCGGTCGGCAACCAGCTCCAGATGATGGGGCTTGCCAGCGGTACGAATCACCTTTTCTTCTGCAGGCTTGCCGGAAGCATCATAAGCCACCACTTTCACTTCGCCCGGTTCATAAGGAACATCCATCCACATCAAGCGATAGCGACGCTGCAAAGCAAGGGAGTCCCGGCCTTCCAAAGCACGGCTTTCATCAGCAGTAAGTTTCCGTTGTTTGCCATAACTCTTTCCGTTGACGAACAGTTCGGCACTGGGATAGCTGGTGTAAACAAAAACCGGAGTATTCTCCCCGTCCCTGCCCGGCCACGTCCAGTGCGGAAGGACATGCAAGGTATTTGCCTGCTTGTTCCATAGGCTGCGGTACAGATAGAAACGGTCTTTGGGGAGGCTTGCCAAGTCTATGATACCGAAAACGGAGCTGTGGCTGGGCCAGGAATCCGTACTATAAGGAGAAGGCTCACCCAAATAATCAAAGCCCGTCCAGACGAACTGTCCGATTGTCCAGTCATAATCATCAGACAAAGCAAAATCCTCATCGGGAAGATTCGACCAGGAACAACACTCCACATCATAACCGGAGCACTGATGGTCATCATACATCACACTGGCACCCTTCTGTACGGGAAATTTATAGACACCACGAGAACTTACAGTGGAAGCCGTCTCCGAACCGAGCACAATATTCTGTGGAAGAGTCTCATAAGACTCCACATAACGGTGAGCCCGATAATTAAGACCGGGTACATCAATCATTGCCGCAAACCCGTTGGCAAGCACGCAAGTTACCTGGTCCATACCGCAAGTAACGGGGCGTGTAGGGTCTTCGCGATGGCAAATATCCTGCAGGAAAGAAGCCACTTTGTAGCCCTCGGGACTACATTGGGTAGGAACCTCATTTCCTATACTCCACATTACCACACAAGGATTGTTCCGATAATGATGCAGCATGTTTACCATATCCTTTTCTGCCCATTCGTTGAAATAGCGGTGATAACCATTCTCACATTTGGCAATATCCCATTCATCGAAAGGTTCCAACATCATCATAAAGCCCATCTCGTCACAGAGTTCCACCAATTCGGGTGTAGGCATATTGTGGGAGGTACGGACTGCATCACATCCCATATCCTTCAATAATGTCAACTGACGGCGAAGAGCAGCCACATTGACAGCCGCACCCAACGGGCCCAAATCGTGGTGATTGCATACCCCCTGGAATTTACGGTGCTTACCATTCAGGAAGAATCCCTTATCAGCTATAATCTCAATGCTGCGGATACCAAAACGCGTGGTATATTCGTCAGTCTGTTTGCCATCTACATAAATCTTAGATACTGCCTTATATAAATAAGGTGTCTCAGGGGACCACAGAGACGGAGCATTTATCAGAAAATTCTGCTCAAATGGCTGTCCGTGATTAATTTTCCGGCTATTATCCTTACGGGCTACTATCTTACCGTCCGGCGCAATAATATCAGTAGAAATACGAACATCCGCATCACCGGCATTCCGTATTGTAGTACGCAGACGCACGGAAGCGTATTCAGCAGAAACATGCGGTGTGGTGAGCTGTGTACCCCAAACCGGAACATGAACACGTTCCGTAGTAACTAGGCGGACATTGCGATACAATCCCGCCCCCGGATACCAACGGGAGGACTGGGGTCTGTTTTCCAGACGGACAGCCAGCACATTGTTTTTACCGTCGGCATTCAGCAAACCGGTAACATCGCAATGAAAAGAGTTATACCCGAAAGGCCAGAAACAAGCTTCTTTCCCATTGACATAGACCCGAGCCTCACTCATAGCACCATCGAAAACCAGAGTGACCTGCTTGTCTGCAGAAGCATCAAAAGCCGTACGATACCAACCGACACCCACATAAGGCAACCCTCCGGTACGCCCGGTCTTTACGGAAGCTTGTTTTTCAAGGTCTTGCGTAACCGCTACCTCCTGCAAATCGTTGTTGCGGTCGAACGGACCAAAGATGGCCCAATCATGAGGAATGGTCACTGTTTCCCACTTACTGTCGTCTAAATTTGTTTGTGTTGCTTCGGGAACATCTCCCTTGGTGAACTTCCAGTTCTTTTCCAACAATGCTTCTGTACGCTGCGCCATTGCCGCCAAGGCAAAAAAAGCGCAGCAGGAAAAGATAAGTATTGTCTTTCTCATTCTTCTTTAAAAGATTTTGTTAATATAATTATTTAAAAGCATCCATTATCACAGTGGGGCGGCCGTCTTCAGTGAATGCCCCCAGCCGATATTGGTTCGGCCTGCATTCCGGTTCCCAGTAGAACACGCCCTTGCAGCGTCCGCCGGTATTCTCCTTGCACTCTTTCAGGATACGTGCCAGTTGGCGTTTCCCTTCTGCCAGCACGGAAGCACTTGCCAGATTCCCTTTGTCGTCGGCACACTCCATGCCGGTTTCCACCACCATCACGTCACAGTTGTATTTCCGGGCTACACTATTAATATTGGCAATACACTCGGTGATAGTTCTATCAGCTGTATATTCCTTGTGCTCGAGCATCGTCCAGTAAGGATAGAGCGACATGCCTATCATATCCCACTTACCGCCATTGGCTCTCAGTTCATCAAAGAACCAGGTATACAATTCGTTGTCATATCCATTGTCCAGATGGACGATGACAATGGCATCGTCGAAGACGGACTTTACCGCATCGTATCCTACATTGATAAAAGCAGCCAGGTTGGCAAAGTTCTCACGGTATTTCACTTCCTCGGAAGTGCTGTTGGAACCCTTTACATCACATTCCCTCACATCATAGGACGCACCACTCAATGCAGCATCTTCATCCCAGAGCATCCCCGAACGGATTTCATTACCTACCTGAACCCACTTGGGAGTAACTCCTGCCGCTTTCAGCGCATTAAGTACATCGGCAGTATGACCGGCGACGGCTTTCTTCAAGTCGGCCAAGTTCAGTCCTTTCCATGCAGCAGGCTTATGCTGCTGTCCAGGGTCGGCCCACCAGTCACTGTAATGGAAGTCTACCATTACGTCCATGCCCAGCTCTGCGGCACGCTTGGCTTTCGTCACCAAATCGGCCGTATTGCACCAGTTATCGTGTTCTTTGGGGTCGACCCATACTCTGAGTCGAACCGCATTCAGGCCCAAATCCTTCATCAGCTGGAAACAATCGGTCTCCACACCGGAGGTATTGTAAAATTTCATACCCTTATGTTCCATCTCCGTCACCCAACTGATGTCGGCACCTTTAGCAAAGTCTGTAGCCAGAGGTTCCTCCTTATCGGGAAGTCCACCAGCATTGGGGTCTGTCTCATTATTGCTGCTGCATGCAAATACTGCAAAGGCAATACAAAAAAAGAAAGTCAAAAACTTCATGTGTTTCATGGCGTTATCATCATTAATTGCGTACTGCAAATATAAGCATTTAGGGAATATAGAACTATATATCACCTTAATTTGTCAAAATACGGGTATCTGCAATCGTTTGCACAAACTTACAACCCGATAAACCTCAACGGATAAGCACAATTTACCTTATTACGTTATTTTTGCAATCGGATTAGGGAAGTTTACCTTATCTTTGTCCTCAAAACTATACCATGAATAAACCGCAGATTACCATCAAGGATATTGCCCGGGCGCTGAATGTCTCCCCCTCCACTGTGTCGAGGGCGCTGAAAGACAATCCGGACATCAGCAAGGAAACACGTGACCTTGTCCATGCCTATGCGCGCGAGCATAACTACAAGCCCAACGTACTTGCCGTAAATCTCCGCGCAAGCCGCAGCAATACCATCGGCGTCATTGTCCCCCAACTGGTACACCACTTCTTTTCCTGCGTATTGAGCGGAATTGAGAAAGCAGCGGCGGATGCCGGATATAATATCATAGTGGCGCAGAGCAGCGAATCGTACGAGCAGGAAGTGAAAATTGTACATTCTTTCCTTGCCGCCCGTGTCTGCGGAGTCATCGCTTCACTTGCCAAGGACACTTCCCAATACGACCATTACCAGGAGCTGCTGAACAACGATATTCCCATTGTCTTTTACGACCGTATATGTACGGGGCTGAAAACCGAGCGAGTGGTGGTGGACGACTATGCCGGCTCCTTTGCAGCCGTGGAATACATGATACAGACCGGATGCAAGCGTATCCTTTTCTATGGTGCGGCTCCCCACCTAGAGATTACCAAGAATCGCCGGAACGGCTACCTGGATGCCATGAAGAAGTATAAAATTCCGGTGGACGACAGCATGATTCTGTTGTGCGACACCCGTGAACGCGCCATCTCCATCACTCCCGACCTGCTGGAAAGCGAAAACCGCCCTGACGGTTTCTTTGCCATCAACGACGAGACAGCTTCGGGCATACTGTATGCCTGCAAACTGGTCGGCGTAAAAGTTCCCGATGAAGTATCCATCTGCGGATTCACCGACGGAGCCATTGCCCAAAGCACCGACCCGAAGCTGACTACCGTGGAGCAGCATGGCGAGGAAGTAGGTAAAAGCGCTTTCAGCATTCTGACCGGAAAGCTGGAGGGAGAAGAGAAAAGCAACAACAAGATAGTACGTACCAATCTGGTGATAAGAGGAACTACGAAATAATAAAACATATTAAACCATCATGAAAGTAAAACCCGATTTAAGTTTCTGGAAGCTGTGGAACATCAGCTTTGGTTTTTTCGGCGTACAGATTGCATATGCTTTGCAGAGTGCAAACATCAGCCGTATCTTTTCCACTTTGGGTGCAGACCCGCATAATTTGAGTTATTTCTGGATATTACCGCCGTTGGCAGGTATCATTGTACAACCCATCGTGGGAGCCGCCAGTGACAAGACCTGGACACGCTTCGGGCGGCGCATCCCTTATCTGTTTATAGGTTCGTTGGTGGCCGTACTCGTCATGTGCCTGCTACCCAATGCCGGAAGCTTCGGCATGGCAGTAAGTACAGCCATGATTTTCGGACTGGTATCGCTGATGTTCCTCGACACCTCCATCAATATGGCCATGCAACCCTTCAAAATGATGGTGGGCGACATGGTGAATGAGAAACAAAAAGGACTCGCCTACTCCATCCAGAGTTTTCTCTGCAATGCAGGCAGCCTGGTGGGATATCTCTTCCCGTTCATCTTTGCATGGATTGGCATCAGCAATACAGCTCCCCAAGGAGTAATCCCCGACTCGGTGATTTACTCATTCTACATCGGAGCGGCCATCCTTATCTTCTGCGTCATCTACACTTCGGTCAAAGTAAAAGAGATGCCGCCTGCCGAATATGCAGAGTATCACGGCATCACCGAAGAAGAGGAACATGAAAAGACCAACATGCTGAAGCTGCTCATCAAGGCTCCGAAAGCATTCTGGACTATCGGACTGGTACAATTCTTCTGCTGGTTTGCCTTTATGTTCATGTGGACCTATACCAACGGCAGCATCGCTGCCAATGCTTTTGACGCTCCTACAGTAGAGCACCTGGTAGATGGTGTGACCAAAGTAGTACTCGACACCAAGAGCCTGCAATATCAGAATGCCGCCGACTGGGTAGGCGTACTGTTTGCCGTGCAAGCCATCGGCTCTGTGCTTTGGGCCATCTGCATACCGATGTTCAAGGACCGTCGCCGGGTCTACTCACTCAGCCTTGTTCTGGGAGGTATAGGTTTCATTTCCACCTACTTCATACACGACCCTTATATGCTCTTCATTTCCTTCTTGCTGATAGGTTGTGCATGGGCTGCCATGCTGGCACTGCCGTTCACCATCCTGACCAACGCACTGAGCGGAGGACACATGGGTACTTATCTGGGACTTTTCAACGGTACTATCTGTATCCCGCAGATTATAGCAGCTGCTTTGGGCGGCACCATCCTTGCCTTGTTTACTCCCCAAGGAGGACTGCCTCCTGAAATCAATATGCTTGTGCTGGCAGGAATCATGCTGATAATCGGCGCCGCCTGCGTATACCTCATCAAAGAGAACCAAGGAGAAAAAAGCAAGTAAGCACACGCCTCCGAAACATAACACACAAAGAACCGAGACCGGCACACCGTACAAAGGACAGCCGTTATCTTTGTAATAAAGACATGAATCATACCGTATGATTACCATAATCATATCGTATGATTCATGCTTTCATACCGTATGATTGTTACCTCTTCTTCTGACCGTACATAGCATCTGTTATTGACGAGCCTACCAGCCCTCCGGCAAGAAAGCAGGTAAAAAAAAGCCTACCGCACGTTTGTTTTTTTCCTTTCCATTTCTTCTTTATTTCCGCATATTGCTTAACTTTACGGCGATAACTACAGAAAACACGTCGCCATGAAGAAATACCTCAAGACCGATGAATGGAACATCATCGAAGACCAATTCCACCCCGACCGTCAACGGATGTCGGAAAGTATATTCAGTCTCGGAAACGGACGTTTCGGGCAACGGGGGTATTTTGAGGAGCCTTACAGCAGTGACAGTTACCGTGGTTCATTTGTGGCCGGCATCACTTTCCTGGACAAAACCCGCGTAGGATGGTGGAAAAACGGATTTCCCCCATATTACACCCGTATACCCAAGGCTGCTGACTGGAGCCGCATCAACCTGCGCCTCATCGATGAGGAACTCGATTTGGCAGGCTGGGATGTCGACAGCTTCAACCGCCGCCTGGATATGAAGGAAGGTATCTTCTACCGGGACATGGAGGTGACGTCTCCTCGCGGAAACCAGCTCCGCATCCATGTAGAGCATATCACAAATATGGCAAGACCCAACCTCTGTCTCATCAAGTACAGCGTGTCTTCCATCAACTATACCGGCAGAATCTCACTCGTGCCCATCCTTGACGGGAATATAGTAGACGATGCCGATCTGCCAAACCTGAAAATATGGAACATACTGCGTTCCGGTTCTACCAGCAGCTGTGCCTATCTCTGGACACAGACCCGCCGGGAAGATGCACAAGTGTGCTACGCCATGACTTACCAATTCTTCAAAAACAACAAGGAAACCACTGCCAACCTCATACGGATAGAAAAGGAAAAGCAGACCGGTTTCAGCGTAGGTGCCGACGTGAAACCCGGAGACAACGTGACACTCATCAAATACACCGCCATTGCTTCTTCTCTCTACCACGAACGGAGTGAATTGGTGGAACACTCCGTGGCCGAGGCACGCGAAGCCAAGAGCATAGGCTGGAATACGCTGGTAGAAGAGCATCGAAGGGCCTGGCAGGAAATCTGGGACGAAACGGATGTCGTCATCGAAGGGGATCCGGAAGCGCAACAAGGTATCCGGTACAACATATTCCAGCTGTATCAGACTTACCGGGGAGATGATCCGCGCCTAAACATCGGCCCCAAAGGATTCACCGGAGAAAAATATGGCGGAAATACTTATTGGAACACGGAACTGTGTTGTGTACCGTTTTTTCTGCTCTCCACTCCCAAAGAGATTGCAAAGAACTTGCTGGCATATCGGTACAACCAGCTTCCCAAAGCCATCGAAAACGCCCGTAAACTGGGTTTCAAGGACGGTGCAGCGTTGTTTCCGCAGGTAACCAACAATGGAGAGGAATGCCACAGTGAATGGGAAATAACCTTCGAGGAAATCCACCGTAACAATATCATTGTCTATGCCATCGTTCAGCATGCAGCGCTGACGGGCAATATGGACTATATCGCTAAATATGGCCTGGAAGTAATGATTGCCGTCAGCCGTTTTTGGAGCCAACGGGTATCCTTCTCCCAACCCAAACAGAAATATGTCATACTGGGGGTTACCGGCCCGGATGAATACGAAAACAATGTGGACAACAACTGGTACACTAACTATTCCTGTATACAGTGCCTCAAGATGACCCTCCGTTTTCTGGAAATGGTGGCACAGCAATATCCGGATGAATATGCCCACATACGCCGCATCACCAATCTCGACCAAGTGAAGGAAAGTGCCCGGTGGAGAGACATCATCGAACACATGTATCTGCCGGAAGACAAGGAACGGGGTATTTTTATCCAAAATGACGGCTATATGGATAAAGTACTGGAAAGTACAGATAACATTCCTGCCGAAGAACGCCCCATCAACCAACATTGGTCATGGGACCGCATTCTGCGCTCTTGCTACATCAAGCAGAGCGACGTGTTGCTCGGACTTTACCTCTATTATTTCTATTTCGACACGGAAACCGTCCGCCGCAATTTCGAGTTCTATGAGCCGATGACCGTACACGAATCCTCCCTTTCTCCCCACATCCATTCCATCCTGGCTGCACGCATCGGCAAAGTGGAAAAAGCTTACCAGCTTTTCCTGCATGCCACGCGGCTTGACCTGGACGACTACAACAACGAAGCGGACCAAGGTCTGCACATAACCAGTATGCCCGGCAGCTGGCTGGCCATTGTACGCGGATTTGCAGGTATGCAGGTGCTGAAGGAGACATTGTGTTTCTCCCCCGTCATACCGCAAAAATGGGACAGCTATTCATTCAAGGTGAATTATCTGAAAAACACACTTCACATACGGGTAAGAAAAGAAATCGAAATCTCGCTTACAGCAGGCAGCAAAGTGGACATACAAGTCTACGGACACCCATATACGCTGGAACGGGGGACGGAATTGAAAATTAATATGCCAATGTGCTAATTGGCTACGCAATATTTATGCTGCGCTATCACGCCGCAGATCATTGGCACATTAGCATATTAGCACATTGGCACATTAAATCATCATTTATCCTATAACCGGGAGAACATTTGGTTGTTTTCCCGGTTTTATGTTTTTATATATACCTGAACGAATAACTATATACTTGTTTACCAATGAAAAAAATGTTTCTTTTCGCCCTGGTTACGACGTTGTTCATCACGTCGTGCGGGCAAAAACAAAAGGGTAGCAATACCCTTATCCGACCGGTGAAGACTGCGCAAGTCAGTTCACAGTCGGTTATCCGCAAAGACTTCTCCGGAATAGTGGAAGCCGTGGAATATGTGAGACTTGCCTTCCGCGTCAGCGGACAAATCATCAGCCTCCCGGTTGTAGAGGGACAGCGGGTAAAAAAGGGGCAACTGATTGCCGCCATCGACCCACGCGACATCTCCCTGCAATATGCAGCCGACAAGGCTGCCTACGAAACAGCTGCCGCACAAGTGGAACGTAACAAACGGCTGCTTGGCCGCCAGGCTATCTCCGTGCAGGAATACGAAATCAGCGTAGCCAACTATCAGAAAGCAAAATCCACTTACGAGTTGTCCGGCAACAATATGCGGGATACGCGGCTGACAGCCCCTTTCGAGGGTTCCATCGAAAAACGGCTGGTAGAGAACTATCAGCGTGTCAATGCAGGAGAAGGGGTTGTACAGCTGGTAAATACACAGAAGCTACGAATCAAGTTCACCGTACCGGATGATTATCTCTATCTGCTCCGTGCCAAGGACGTAAAGTTCAAGGTGGTGTTCGACAGTTACCCTGCAGAGGCTTTCGATGCCAGACTGGAAGAGTATCTTGACATCTCCACAGCAGGGACGGGTATTCCGGTGACAATAACAATTGACGACCCGCACTTTGACCGTACACGTTATGACGTAAAACCGGGATTCACATGCAAAATAAAGCTGGCATCGGATGTCGCTCCCTTTCTGGAGGAAAAGCTGATGAATGTACCGTTAAGCGCCGTATTTGGCGACAGTGAAAACCGGAAAACGTATGTATGGGTGGTGGAAGGTAATAAAGTCAGTCGCCGCGAAGTGACCGTTTATTCTCCAACGGGAGAGGCAAACCTGCTTATCTCTAAAGGGTTGGAACCGGGAGAAACCGTTGTGACGGCCGGAGTATACCAGCTGACAGAAGGAGAAGCAATAAAGGTACTAATGTGATTAATCACATTGGCACATTACATTCCCCATTTATCTAAAAAATATTCATTATGAATCTAGCCAAATATTCATTAGACAACACGAAGATAGTCTACTTCTTTCTGGCTGTGCTGCTTATCGGCGGCATACTGTCATTCGGCAGGTTGGGAAAGAAGGAAGACGCACCTTTCGTCATCAAGTCGGCAGTCATCATGACACGCTACCCGGGAGCGGAGCCGGCAGAAGTGGAACGGCTCGTCACCGAACCCATCTCCCGAGAAATACAGTCGATGAGCGGCGTCTACAAGATAAAGTCAGAGTCTATGTACGGACTCTCCAAGATAACCTTCGAACTGCAACCGTCACTCTCTGCCGCATCCATTCCGCAGAAGTGGGACGAACTGCGGCGTAAAGTGCTCAACATACAGCCCCAACTGCCCGCAGGCTCTTCTGTGCCGACCGTCTCGGATGATTTTGGAGACGTTTTCGGCATCTATTACGGCCTGGTGGGTGACGACGGTTTCTCTTATGAAGAAATGAGAAACTGGGCGGAACGAATCAAGACACAAGTCATCACGGCAGACGGTGTGATGAAGGTAGCCCTTTTCGGTACACAGACAGAGGTCATCCATATATTCATCTCCGTAAACAAGCTGGCAGGAATGGGTATCGACCCCAAGCAGCTGGCCGGCCTGCTGCAATCGCAGAACCAGATTATCAATACGGGTGAAATCAGTGCCGGAGAACAACAGTTACGCATTGTGGCCAACGGCACCTACACGACTGTCGATGATATCCGCAACCAGGTTATCACTACCTCCGGCGGACAAGTCAAGCTGGGCGACATCGCCATCATTGAAAAGGGATACATGGAACCTCCCGGCAATATCATGCACATCAACGGGAAGCGCGCCATCGGTATCGGCATCTCCACCGACCCGACAAAGGATGTGGTAAAAACCGGTGAACTGGTAGACCGGAGGCTTGCCGACCTCATGCCCCTCATCCCCGTGGGGCTGGAACTGGAAAGTCTGTATCCCGAAAACGTGATTGCCAAAGAAGCCAACAACGGGTTCATCATCAATCTGATAGAATCCATCCTGATTGTGATTGTAATCATCATGCTGGTGATGGGTATGCGTGCAGGAGTACTGATTGGCTCTTCCCTTATATTCTCTATCGGAGGCACACTGCTCATTATGTCGTTTCTTGGCGTAGGTCTGAACCGGACCTCCCTCGCCGGATTCATCATAGCCATGGGAATGCTGGTGGACAATGCCATCGTGGTGACAGATAATGCCCAAATTGCCATTGCCCGCGGCATCGACCGCCGGAAAGCGCTGATAGACGGTGCCACCGGCCCCCAATGGGGATTGCTGGGAGCAACGTTCATTGCCATCTGTTCGTTTCTGCCACTGTATCTGGCTCCCTCTTCCGTAGCCGAAATCGTGAAACCGCTATTCGTAGTGCTGGCCATTTCCCTGGGATTAAGTTGGGTGCTGGCGTTGACACAAACCACTACATTCGGCAACTTCATACTGAAAGCAAAGGCTAAAGATGGTAGCAAGGACCCATACGACAAGCCTTTCTACCATAAATTCGCCTCCATCCTCAGCACACTGATACGCAAGAAGGCGTTGACCCTTGGAAGCATTACAGCACTGTTCATCCTCTCCCTCATCGTCATGGGACTGATGCCCCAGAACTTCTTCCCTTCTCTGGACAAGCCCTACTTTCGGGCAGATGTATTCTATCCGGACGGGTACAGCATCCGCGAAGTAGAAACCGAAATGAAAAAGGTGGAAGCGCATCTGATGCAGCAGCCGGAAGTGAAACGGGTATCCGTCACATTCGGCAGCACACCGTTGCGTTACTATCTGGCCTCCACTTCCGTCGGTCCCAAACCTAACTTCGCCAATATTCTGGTGGAAGTAACGGACAGCAAATATACCAAGAAGCAGGAAGAGAACCTTGATGCCTACATGAAGGCCAACTATCCCAATGCCATCACCCGTACCATGTTGTTCAAACTCTCTCCTGCTGTAGATGCCGCCATTGAAATCGGGTTCATCGGCAATAACACGGATACGCTGGTCATGTTGACCAACAAGGCTCTGGACATCATGCACCGTGACGGCGAACTTATCAACGTGCGCAACTCCTGGGGCAATAAGATACCGGTATGGCATCCCGTTTACAGTCAGGAGCGTGCACAACCGTTGGGTATCTCCCGTCAAAGCATGGCACAGAGTATCCAGATCGGTACGAACGGCATGACACTTGGGGAATACAGGGAAGGAGACCAGGTACTTCCCGTTCTGTTGAAGGATAAAACTATCGACTCTTTCCGCATCAACGACTTGCGTACACTCCCCGTATTCGGCACTGCACGCGAAACAACCACTCTGGAACAAGTCGTCAGCCGGTTCGACTTCCAGTACAAGTTCTCCAATGTGAAAGACTACAACCGGCAGATGGTGATGATGGCGCAGGCCGACCCACGCCGCGGTGTGAATGCCATTGCCGCCTTCAACCGTATATGGAAGCAAGTGCAAGAAGAGATTGATGTGCCCGAAGGTTACACCATGAAATACTTCGGAGAGCAGGAAAGCCAGGCAGAAAGCAATGCCGCACTGGCAGCTAACCTGCCGCTGACATTCTTCCTTATGTTCGTCACCTTGCTGTTTCTGTTCCGCAGCTACCGGAAGCCGATTGTTATCCTGCTGATGCTGCCGCTTATCTTTATAGGTATTGTACTGGGACTGGTGGTATTGGGGAAATCATTCGACTTCTTCTCCATCCTCGGCTTGCTGGGGCTGATTGGAATGAATATCAAGAATGCCATCGTGCTGGTGGACCAGATTGATACGGAAACCGCTGCCGGAAAAGCACCGCGTGAAGCCGTTATCAGTGCAACGACCACCCGTATTGTCCCGGTGGCCATGGCATCGGGTACCACTATCCTGGGAATGTTGCCGTTATTGTTCGACGCCATGTTCGGCGGCATGGCGGCAACCATCATGGGTGGTTTGCTGGTAGCCTCGGCATTGACACTATTCGTGCTGCCGGTGGCTTATTGCGCCATTCATAAAATCAAGTGAGAGAACATTCAACAATTTACAGTTTACCAATTGAATGATGAAAACAAATATACTTATTCTATCATTACTGTGCTCAGGACTGAATGCCGGGGCACAACAAGCCTATCTGAGCCGCGAAGAATACCGCGACAAGGTAGAAGCATACAGCCAGATTCTGAAACAACAGCATCTGAAAACATTCGCCAGTACCGAGGCACGCAAGATTGCCTCCACCGGTTTCCTGCCCCAGATTGACATCACCGCCGAGGGTACTGCCAATCTCAATCATCTGAACCAATGGAATAGTCCAAAGGGAGACTACCGCCCTTATACCTATCAGGCACTTGCCACCTTGACGCAGCCGCTTTATACCGGAGGTTCCCTAATAGCCCAAAAGAAAGTGGCGCAAGCCGACGAGGCACTGGCTCAACTTACCACAGAGCTGACCCTCGACCAGATACACTATCAAAGTGACGCCATCTATTGGAATGCCTCTGCCGCCCGTGCCGGTCTGAAAGCGGCGGCTACCTTTCAGGATATTGTACAACAGCAGTACGACATCATCCAAGACCGCTTTGATGACGGTGCCATCAGCCGCACAGACTTGCTGATGATTTCCACCCGGCGTAAGGAGGCCGAATTGCAGTACATCAAGGCACGCCAAAACCATACCCTTGCCCTGCAAAAACTGAATATCCTTATGGGCTCGGAACCGGACGCTCCCATAGACAGCATAGCCGAAATAGATATACCGACTGCCTCCATCATACCTCTGGGCCTGGATGATGTGCTGCTTCGCCGGGCAGAATATGCCAGTACCTCCGTGAACATCGCCCGCAGTGAAGCGCAACGGCATGCCGCCCTCAGCCGCTACAACCCACAAGTCAACATGTTCCTCGCTACCGGTTGGGATACGGGAATCACCTATATGGGGCAGGATGTACCTCATACTCCCGTCGTAGGAGTCAATGTCAGCATCCCCATCTTCCGTTGGGGAGCCCGCTTCAAGACAAACCGCCAACAGAAAGCCTATATCGGCATACAGAAGCTGCAACAAAGCTATGTAACGGACAATATTCTGGAAGAGCTCTCCGCAGCCACCACAAAACTGACGGAAACTGAACAGCAAGTCAAGACGGCCCGGGAGAATATGATACTCGCCGAAGAGAATCTGGGCCTTGTCACCTTCTCTTATAATGAAGGAAAAGCCAGCATGGCAGATGTGTTGTCCGCACAACTCTCGTGGACGCAGGCACACACCAACCTGATTGATGCGTATCTGGCGGAGAAGATGGCGATGGCTGAATATTGGAAGGTGGTTAGTGAATGAAATGCCCCTCAAAGAAAAACATACAAAAAACTCCGGCATAGCTTTACAAAGCCATACCGGAGTTTCTTTATATTTTTCCTACTGACCGTTTATCCCAGGAATGAAATCAGCACACCCGCCGCAACAGCCGAGCCGATTACGCCGGAGATATTACTGGACATACAGTAATTCAGCACATGGTTTTTCGGGTCATACTTCGTTGCTATTTCATTGCAGACACGGCTTGCCATGGGTACGGCACTCAGGCCGGTAGCACCAATCAGCGGATTGATCTTCTTCTTGCTGAATAGGTTGAACAGCTTCACAAAGAAAATACCTCCCGTAATGGACAATGCAAATGCCAGGAAACCACCAATCACAATACCGATAGTCGTCCAATTCAGGAATGCCTCACTGGTCATCGTGGCGCCAACGCTCAATCCTAAGAAGATGGTAGCTGCATTCATGATACTATTAGCAGCAGCATCAAACAAGCGGCTTGTATCCGAACCGATTTCCTTAATCAAGTTACCGAACATCAACATACCAATCAAAGGTACTGCTGTGGGCACAAATAAAGCAACAATCGTAGTCACTGCAATCGGGAAGATAATCTTCAATACACGCAGATTCTTAATCTCGGTTTTCGAAGGATACAGCTTCTCCTGCTCCTTCATGTTAATCATCAATTCCTTCTTGGTACAGAACAGCTTCACCACCATCGGAATGATGACCGGTACCAGCGCCATATAAGAATAAGCAGCAATGGCAATCGGTCCCAACAGGTGGGGAGCCAGCTTGATGGTAGTAAAGATAGCCGTAGGACCATCGGCACCACCGATAATGCCCAACGCACCTGCTTCCTGCGGAGTGAACCCTATCATCACAGCACAAAGCAGTACGGTGAAAATACCTAACTGCGCAGCCGCACCGAATATGGAGAGACGCAAGTTACGGAGCATCGGACCGAAGTCTGTCAGCGCACCCACACCCATAAAGATAACAGGCGGCAGAAAGCCGGTCTTAATCAGCATATAATAAATGAAGTTCATCAGTCCGAGGTCGTGCGCAATCTCGTGCAACGGCATCTCCCAAATATTCTTCATCACCCCGCCTACCATGACCATTCCGTTTTCATCTGCCTGAATCACCCCCATCTCGCCGCCGGGAAAGTTGGCAATGAGCACACCGAAAGCGATGGGTACCAACAACAATGGTTCATAGTGTTTCTTGATACCTAAATAAAGCAGGATGAAAGCGATGGCATACATCACGAGGAACGACGGATCAGCAATGATGTTACTGAAGGCCGTCATATCATAGAGTTTTGCAAATATATCTTCCATTATCCTATCTTCATTAATACATCATCTTCAGAAACAGAGTCACCCGGATTGACACAGATGGCAACAACCGTTCCATCAAAGTCTGCGCGGATGGCATTGTATGTCTTCATAGCTTCGATATAGCAGAGGAGGTCGCCACTCTTCACCTTGTCACCCACTTTCAACGGGGTTTCCTGCGCATTCTTTGTCAGGAAGAACTTGCCTTCGAGCGGAGCCGGAACGTCCTGACCTTCGCCTACGGGGGGAGCTGTCACCTTTTCGGTGGCCGAAGCGGGCAGGTCGATGTCACCGTATGCCACCGTCACGCGGTAAGCCTGACCGTCCACCTGCACAGTGAGCGTCTTGGGTTTGGCATCGTCCAGCGGAGACTTGTCACGTTCGGCACGGCGTTTCTCCACATCCTCCAGGAAGTCCTGCTTGGCCTTGCCACTCTTGTAAGCCTCGTATTGAGCCGGGTGCATGGCGTATTCGAAGAGCTCTTCGTCGTCCTCGCCCAGTTCCCACTTGTTCTCCTTCATCAGCTTGCGGTACTTGTCCAGAGCATCGGGATAGTTGTCCTGCGGATTGCCGGTGAAGAACTTGCGTCCTTCGCGTTCGGCCTTCTCTATGATTTCGGGAGCCAGCTGACCCGGCAGCTTACCTGCCTTGCCCAACAGCATATCCCAGATGTCGTCAGCAATCATACCCCAGCGTTCCTTGCCTTTCTCCATAGCAATGACGTTCATCATGGAAAGGTTCTTGACGTACTGGCTGAACGGAGTCACCAACGGGGGATAACCCACGCGCGGCCAAACATATGCCACTTCGTTGAACAACTTGATGAGCAGTTCATCCTGCTTCATGAAGGGCAGGTTGCGTTTTGCCTTGTATTTGTTGATGGACTCCAGATTGGATTCCAAGTCTGCCATCAGACTGCCCATCATGCCACCCGGCAGTCCGGGACCAATCAGCAGGGAGTACATCAGGCGGTTGCGCGGGCTGATGTACAAGCCAAGGAAGTCGTCCATAAACTCCTGGATGAGTGCGCGTACCTTCATATATGCCTCCATATTGACTTCGGGCACCTGGAAGCCTGCATCCTTCAGCATGGCCTGCACACTGAGCAAGTCGGCATGTCCCGTACCCCAGGAAAGCGGCTCCATGCCTACGTCGATATAGTCGCAACCCGCTTCGCACACTTCAAGAATACTTGCCATATTGAAACCGGGACCCGCATGACTATGATACTGGATAGGAATATCGGGATGCGCCGCCTTGATATTGGCCACAATCTTGCCCAAAGAAACCGGACGTCCGATACCTGCCATATCCTTGATGCAGATTTCGTCGGCACCTGCCTTGATAAGCTTCAGTGCCATCTCCGTGTAGTATTCTACGGTATGGATGGGTGAATGGGTGATGCAGAGCGAGCATTGGGAAATCATTCCGGCATCGTGTGCATAGCCAATAGAAGGGATGATATTGCGGGTATCGTTCAAACCGCAGAAAGTACGCGTGATGTCCGTACCCTGCGCTTTCTTTACCTTATAGAACAGCTTGCGCACATCGGCGGGCACGGGACTCATGCGGAGGCCATTCAGGGCACGGTCCAACATGTGAGTCTGGATACCGGCTTCATGGAACGGCTTCGTCCACTCGCGCACGGCTTTATTCGGATTCTCCCCAAACAGCAGATTTACTTGTTCAAAACCTCCGCCATTGGTTTCCACGCGCGCAAAACAACCCATCTCAATGATGGCGGGAGCAACTTTCACCAGTTGGTCAACACGGGGTACATATTTTCCGGCACTCTGCCACATGTCCCTGAATACCAAACTGAACTTAATTTCCTTTTTCATACTAAATTATTCGGTGTGTTTTTATATAAGATTATTATTTCAGATTTTTTCTACCTTAGCAACTTTACCCTTACCTTGTGTCACTACTGTTACGGCTGCACTGATAGCTGCCAGAATATTACCGGGGACAGGTGCGGGACCATTTGCCGCAGCTTTAGCCGGTGTCACCTCTTCGGGCGCATATTTATTCACCAGTGCAATAAGAGCTTTTCCTAAGTTAATAACAATCAGCAGGATAGCGAAGACTGTTGCCATACCTACCACCATCAGCAGAAGTGCTGTATTCAAGTTTTCCATATTATAAATTATTAGTTATTCAGCCGAATTTACGAAAAATCGCTCGAAATTAACGATAATCCATTAAAGAAAGGCAGAGAAGAATGATAAAAGATGCTAAAAAGTAAAGCTTCCCGCACAACCAATGAGGCGGTACAGGAAACTTTTAGCATAAAACGGTGTCAGTCATCAATTGCTTTCAAGGAAGGAGAATCAGCCCAACGGATTCTCACCCTGGTCGCCGTCGTTGCCGCCGGGGGTTCCACCGGTATTGTCGCCGGGAGTAGTACCGGTGGAGGTAGAAGTCTTACCCCACTCTTTCCAAACAATCTTTGTATTCACCATGCTGCGGGTAGTCACCTGATTGCCACTATTACGCTCCACTTCGGGCAGGAAACGGACACGTACTCCGTTTATCAGCGAAGCGCTTACCTCCTCAGCCGTCGGCACCCCTCTTTTGGTAGAGGTAGCAGTATAGTAGAAAGTGCCTATACCGTCTATCTTCACAGTACGTCCCTGCCCCATGAAATTGCTCAATACACGCCCCAAGTTCTCCATCACCGCATACGTGTCACCACGGGTCACGGTAGAAATGAAAGACAGTTCATCTGCCACTTCACGGGTAGTAACCGCCTTGCCCCAGGTTACTGATTGAGGATACCACAAATCGTTTACTTTTTTTTGAACTCTTTTAAAAAATGCCATAATCGTAATGTTTTAAATGATTAATAATAGGTATATTCTGTTTCTCTTGTCTCACCCGAGAAGCAGAAGTTTTCATCGTGAGGCCTCAACGATTCAGCCGTCTGCTTTTCTCAAATTCGATGTTGCAAAGTTAGGGTGGGAAACAAGGGAAAACAAGAAAATGGCATCTACAACCGATTTTCATAAATCACTTAAAAACAAAGGATTACAAAAACCATATCTCTACAAGAAGAAGGGGGGAAATAAAGCTTAAATAAGAGGAATAAGGTGATAATCTCTACAAGCGACACACGCAAACCCCTGATAATGAAGCCACCTGTATCTTCCTATCTCTACAAGGTAATTGTTATAAGTTATTCTTTGCAATATGACATCATTTATGAGTTTATGCCAGTGAAAAGAAAGAATAAACACATAGAGAGAATGTGCCTCTCTACGTGTTTGGCTGATTTTACTTTGTTACCGCATTATACAAATCCTGATAGGTTTTCACCACACTATACACCACATCGCCAGTGCTGATAGCTGCAAAGTGACGACGGGCACACTCTATCTTGGCATCCTCGGCACGGCGAAGTTGTGATACTTCGATGTCGTTGCCTTTGGTTTCTGCCACGAAATAAACGTGCTTCACGGAATCTTCTCGAAAAGCTACAGCCCAGTCGGGATTATATTTGCCCATCGGGGTGTTGATGTAGAATCCACCGGGCAGTTTGCTATATACCACCACATCATCCTCAGCTTCCAGCGACTCGGCAAAACTCTTTTCTATACCTTCACTATCTACCACTACAAGGTCGTAAAGCGACTTGGAACTTTCGATAGCGTCCTTGCCAAGTGTACCACGCAGCGTAGCTTCCTCAAAGATGTCAGTACCAAAGGTCCCAGTACGTTTCTCATACTGGATGTGTTGGATGAGCGAGATAGCCTTACAATCGTTGATGATGCGACCGGCTTTGATGATGAACTCTTCTGGATTCAGCTTGAACTGATGGAAAGTCGCAGGATTAACGCCTTTCAGCATTTCTACAATGGTGCGGCGAGTTAGACCGGTGGATTGCACGAGTTCACCTACCAAGTCGTAAGTTACTTCTGCTCCAATAACTTCCGTTACCCGAATGGTTTTCACTGTAGCGGCACTCATGGCTGCTCCGGCTTCCAATTCTTCGCGGTCACGGATGCTTTCCATGCCGCCACTCTCCACTACAATACGGATTTCTGTCACATTCAGGTGCTTGTCGAGTGCATCAATGGCACTCTTGATGAGTTTTGGCGTTTCAAAACTCACGTTATAGTAGGTACGTGTATTGATGCGCCGCCACAACTCTTGCCACTCTTTTTTGTTGAAGTTGTCTTTAACTAAGTGAGCCTCCGTTTTATTACGTCCATTGGCTGGTTTGAAGGCATCGGGATTGAACACTTTATCCAACTGTTTGATGATAAACGAATGTAGATTTTCCACCTCACCAAACTGGAGCGAATCGGCTTTCTTTTCGTCAAAGTACTTTTGCGTGAGCTTGCCTTTCTTGATGTAACCTTGGGTTATCAGTTCTTCGTGGATTTCCACGGCCTGTTCGGTCGTAATCTTTATGCTGTGTCCATCTTGTGTCTGTGCCAGTTGGTCGGCAAACAGTGTGGCTGTCACCACTGCCGGACGGTTGGCGCAGGCTTCTGCCATATCGGTTTGCAGCTTCTTGGCAAAGTCGTCATAGCTCTCGCTGGCAATAACAGTCAGGATATTGGTGTCGAACACATGGTCGCCCAATACATCGGCATCTTGACGTTCGCCCTTATCGTTGACGCATAGGCGCATACCACGTCCCACCTCCTGACGTTTCTTGATTTCGTTGGAGGTGTCTTTCAACGTACAAATCTGGAACACATTAGGATTGTCCCAACCTTCCTTCAAGGCCGAGTGAGAGAAGATGAAGCGAACGGGGCAACTTTGGCTAAGTAAACGCTCCTTATCCTTCATGATAAGGTCGAAACCACGTTCTTCGTTTTCGCCTTCCTTATTCTTCGATTCCACGCTCTTCCCTTTTTTATCGATAGAGAAGTAACCATCGTGAATGTTTTCGGGCGCATGCTTCGGGTCGGAAAGAAAGCGTGTGTAAGAGGCATCCGTAAAGGTAGGCATAAACTCCTGCAAGGCACGTTGGTACTCCTCCTCAAACATCTTTGCGAACTTACCCTTTTCCACGTTGTCTTTATCGTAGATGCGATAACTGTCCACATGGTCGATAAAGAACAATGACAGCACTTTGATACCGCGAGCGAAAAGTTGGCGTTCACGCTCCAAATGGGTTTTGATGGTTTCTCGTATCTGATTGCGGCGGAGAATCTCCTCATTCACGCTGCCCACCACCTCACCGGGATGAAGCGTCAGTCCGTTGAGGAAATGCACGGTGTTGGTCAGTCCGTCTATACGTTCCACTTTAAAGTTATCGGCATATTCCTGCAAACCGCCGCTTTGCTCTTTGAGGTCGAAGCCCTCATTCACCAAGCGAATGGTCTGGCGTGTGCCACTGGTTGTCTTGACATCGAAGCCCAATCGAGCTTGTGGATTGCCTTTACTAATGACGATTTCATCTAGATAAACATAGCCATTGGTGGCTGTAGAACCCACTTGATGTACACTGCGTACTTCTATCTTCTTCACCAGCTTCTTGTTATAAGCGTCGATGGCATCGAGGCGATATACTTGGTTGAATATTTCACGGTGTGTGGCGCTGTATAGCAAGGTAAAGAGTGGGTTAAACAGTTTGATACCCTTTCGTGTGGCATTACTTTTATCCGTTCCCAACACGCTTTGCGGCTCGTCAATAATTAGGATGGGATTCGTTTTTGCCAAGATGTCAATAGGCTTTCGCGAACCGAACTCATCACGGCGTGAGAAGATGATACGGGCAGCGGAATCACCTGCGCGACCTTCCTTGTTTTTATCCTCGTTAAGCGAAGCATTGAAAGCCTGCGTATTGATAATCATTACATGAATGCCGTTATCCGAAGCAAAGGCATCAATCTTAGCAAGCTGCTTCGAATTGTAGATGAAGTATTGCATACGCTTACCATATTCTCCAGCAAAGTGTTCTGCCATACTCTCAAAACTCTTGAACACGCCTTCGCGGATGGCAATACTGGGCACTACAATCACAAATTTCGACCAACCATAGCGGGCGTTCAGCTCGTACATGGTCTTGATGTAGGTATAGGTCTTACCCGTACCTGTTTCCATCTCGATGGTAAAGGTGCGTCCGTCGCCCTCCAGATGCTCCACGGGCTTCAATCCTTCTGCCATCTGTATACCACGCACATTCTCGCAAATGCTTTCATTGTCAAGTACAAGGGGCAGATTGCCGAAGCCGTCGAAACTGAGCGCACCAAACTTGTTCAAGAAGGTGCGGCTGCCGTCGTGTTTGGGTTGTCCCTGAAATACGTCGCTCACGCATTTGGTGGCTTCCGCTTGAAAGCGTTGATGTTTATATCTTATTTTCACTTTTTGCCTCCTTTCTTACTTTTGTCGCTAATCGCCTTGATAGCGTTCAAATAATCTTGCTCCACATCGCTGAGTGTGCGTTGTTTATATTTACGATATTCAGTAGTGGCATGGTCCATTGCTTCTTGATGGGATACTCGGCCTCCATCCAGCAGGAGTTGTTCTCCAGTTGAGGTGAGTATGCGATCCAGATAGTTTGCCCAATCGTTCATGGTCATGGGTTGCTCTTTCTCGGCTTGGCGTTCTGCGAAATCAAGTAAAGCGATAATCATGTCAAGATTATAGAAGGTTGTCATGTATGACTTACCATCTGTGGCAGTTGTTCGGAATTTCCGAACAACTGAGTCCTCTTGTAGTTCGCCTTCTTCGAAAATGTGCTTAATATGCTCACTTACATTCGATTTACTCGTCTGATACAGCTCGCACATCTGCGCTTGAGTAAGCCATAAGGTATCTTCCTCAAGTTTCACATCTATCTTTGTCAGACCGTCATTGTCTGTATAGATTAGTATTTTATTGTTCTCTTCCATGGACACGTTAAATTACTCTGATATTATTAAACGCATCATTATCTGCCCAGTCCAAGGCTTGCTTGAACTGTTCGTAAATGTTGATTTTCTGAGCATCTTCTTTGAAGCAAGCATCACGGAAGAGTACACGCAAGGGGCTTTTGCCGGCCATCGCAGCTACTACCTTATCGGTAATACCTTCGGAGAAGCAAGCCACGAGATCACCTTCATTGACGGTATAGATGGTGCAACCGTCCACGATTTCTGTCTGCAAGGGCAAGTCCAAGCGAACACCCCATGCTAACATCGAGCCATAGAGCAGGTCGAGGTCGGTACGGTCAGCCTTGATATTGTTGGCAAAGAGGTCGAGCTGATCTTGCTTGTATTCCTTGGGCGAAATTGATACTTTCTCGTAGTTGCTTTCATCAAGGCGATAGACACGGAAGCCGGTATCGAGATTTTGTGTAGTAAGCGGAAAATCAGCTTTGATTTTTGCACCGGCACGACGGATGCGTTCTTTTCCTATTTCGCAGATATTTTTATAACCTTGGTCTTTCTTTGAATCACTTACTTCTTCAGGTAATTGAACAAGAATAAATTGACAATGCTTATCTTTTTCTGAATTTGTTTTCATCAGAGCATGTGCAGTACTTGCTGAACCTGAAAAGAAATCTAATACGATGGAATCTTCTTTCAAGTTAGCTAAAGTAATAAGACGTTGAAGCAATCTTACAGGCTTTGGCCCGTCAAATACACCTTTGTCACCAAAAAGAGATACTACTTCTTGTGCTCCTTCTTGACTATGACCAACTTCTTTATAAAACAGAATTGAGGTTGGTGCCATACCTTCATATTTCAATTCAGATAAAAAACGTTTTATTCTTGGTGTATTATCTCCATTAGGACCAAACCATATTCGGTTGTCTTGGAGTCTCTCTGCAAAAGCTTTTGCAGAGAGACTCCAGCAGCGTCCTGCTGGAGGCTCTACAATTTTCCCCGAAGGGGTCGTTATCGGATAATCACAAGCAGCATTATACGTTTTTACAGAAATGTCACTTGACATCCAAACTCCACGTGGATCATTGTCTGGATTAGAATACCGTAAATTAGCTTCTTCTGTTCGATCTAATCTGCCTATTGTGAAATCTTCAATCTGTTTGACGTACATCAAGATATAATCATGGCTATTTGATACATACTTTGCATCGTTCTTGGGAGAAAAAGCTCTTTCCCACACTAATTGTGCTACAAAATTATGTTCCCCAAATACTTCGTCACAAATATTTCTCAGATTGCGCACCTCATTATCATCAATCGAAATAAAGACAACTCCATCCTCCGTCAGTAAAGAACGAGCCACCAATAAACGTGCATAAATCATTGAACACCAATCCGAATGAAACTTACCATTCGTATCGGTATTCCTCCTGAAGCGATAGCCTAATTCGTCTACATTGCCAGCTTCGATATCCTCCTCGGCGGCGGTGCGGGCAAAATCATCGTGATACACAAAGTCATTACCCGTATTATAAGGCGGGTCGATATAAATCATCTTCACCTTACCCATATACGAGCGTTGCAGAAGTTTGAGCACTTCAAGGTTATCGCCCTCGATATAGATATTCTTTGTGTTGTCCCAATCCACGGAATTTTCCACCACCGGGCGCAAGGTCTTATCGGTTGGTTTGGCAGCTTCCGCACGAGCTGCGTTCTTACCGACCCATGTAAACTGATACATCTCGCCATCGCCATCTGTGGCATGGTCGCCAAGCAATCGGCGAAGCACCTCGAAGTTTACCTTTCGAGAGATTTCACCCGTCTTGTCATCACGTACTTCGGTAAATGCCGAAGGTGCAATCTGATAGAGCGCATCAAGATTGAGTTGCGTTCCGTCTGCGGAGTTCAAGTCCAAATGTTTTAATATGTCAGCCATATATTTTGTTTCTTAATTGTTTTCTAATGTTTTAAGTTCCTCTTCCAACTTAGCAATCTCACGCTTCAAGGCACGGGCTTCACTGTTGAGTTCCATCTGTTTGGCAAACTGCCTTTCATTCCGTACACGCTTCTGCAAGGCTTCCGCTACCCGTCGCTTACGGGCCAATTCATCTTGCAATGCCATAATCTGTTTTGTATCGGTAGCATTGGTAGTACCGAATCCGGAGATTTGCCCCGCAAAAGCTTCGTATATGTTATCCAGTGATGAACCTATCAATTTTAACTTTACATTCGCCTGCGGCATCCATTCTGTGTGGAAAGTTTTCAAGATATTGAATCGTGTCTTATCCACATCCGTCCATTCCTTGTAGTTGAGCAACAATCTACCACGATTGACATATTGCAGCACAAACACCACATGGCGCGGCATCAGACGGTCGATGGCAAGAAACACATCATCCGGCGTATCTTTCACTTTGAGCGTCACCAAGAACACCACAATTTCATGCACCGCCTTACCCTCGTCCACATTCATGGTGGATGGAGTCAACTTATAGAGCCATTGTATGCGTTCCACATCTTCCACAAATCGCGTCTTTAAGCGTGTGTTAATCTCCAAATGCTTGTAAAAGGCTGTCTTGGGTACCAATCTGTCCACGTGCGTGGAGGTAGGAAAGTTAAGTATATTGTCCATTTTGTCTCATCTAATTAACCTCATTATTATGATGCCGTTCATACGAATCCCATAAAAAGCGCACGAGAGTTGTACTACTTCCAATTGCTAAACTAGCATGACGAGATTCAAGCCCTTTATATGAACTGGACTTGCCATGTCCGCTACCATACAGATTTCTCAGTTCTGCAACGCCTTGTGCAATAGCTTTAAGATTACCAAGAATAGCCTTTATAGACTTAGCTCCTTTAACATCATCAGAGATATTTTTAGGCATCAGATGAAAATGTTTGAAAGTTTCATCAACAAGACGTGGAACTTCCCAATCTTTATCTACAGTACAGCCTTCAAATTCAAGTATTGTTTTACAACAACTTTCAATTAGTTCTTTAGCCTTACCAATTGCTTCTGTTGGATTTCCGTCCTTCAGATTGAGCATTAAATCAATTTGGGCTGATATGTAATCGCTGTCAAAAGCTTCTTTTAAAGTTTCAGCCGTAGCGGTCATAACCATTGTACCACCTGCTTTATCAAGTATGCTACGGCATTTTTTGTAAGCAACCGCACGGCTTTTACGATTTTCTTCATCATGTTCCTTCATTGAAGAAAGTTCGTAATATCTGATTAAATCGCTAAGTAGCTTCATTTTATCTTCATATTTTGCATCGTTGATATATGCTATCAGAGATTTGCCTTTTGAAAGTCTATATGTTTCACAAAGTGGAACGCCTATACTTTTATAGGTAAAAGCATCAAAATCAGCTGTACTAAAGTCCAGGACATAACCTCCTTCATTTAAGAAGTTGACTATAGTACCTATTTCTATATCAGATAATTTCATTTCTCTTTAATTATTAAGAAGGTTATCAACTCAAAGTCGTCCAAACCTTTAATTTCTCCATGCAAGGCTGTTGTCTCACCCACAGAGAAAAGGCTCTCAATGTCTGTTTCTTCCTTAATGCTTACGATGCTGTCAATAGCCATTTGGAGCAACGTGTTGTACTTGGTCATGCGGCGGCCGTCTTGCGTTTCACGGTTGACCGCAGCACAGAGCGCACGGTCATAATCGTTTTGATTTTTACAGAGCGCACGCATGATGTCGAGCAGTTGTTTAGGGTGCAGATGGTCGCAAATAACCTCTCCATCGTCTGCCAGATAGACCATGTAGAACGGATGCAGTTGATTCTTACGGTCAATATTAACGGCATTGTTGCGGTTCTTCAACACAAACATCACGCCCGGTTTCGCCAATTCGGAACCGGCTACCACCGCATTCAATCCGAAAGGTGCATGTTCAATATCCGGATGTTCCTTGACATATTGCAAGAGGTCAAGCCGAAACTCGTTCAATCCCAAATCCATGATGTTGATACCGGTGTCCATATCTTCAATATCCACCACTTCATTCTGTAACTTCTTTAGTTGTCCAAGGCGATATTCCAAATCGGCTTCTTCGCCCATAGAAAGCGGATTGCCGGTACCTGCTGCGGTAAGGATAGTAGCTTTCATTCGACTTTCGACACGTCCTTTGAGCTGAATATAGTCGTCAAGTTCCATATCCGGCCAGTAGTTGACAAGCTGGATTTGTTTGTTACGGCTACCGATACGGTCAATACGCCCGAAACGCTGGATGATGCGTACGGGATTCCAATGAATGTCATAATTGATGAGGTAGTCGCAATCCTGTAAATTTTGGCCTTCGCTGATACAATCAGTAGCTATAAGTACATCAATCTCATCCGTGGCATTGGGAAAGAGGGCTAAACGGTCTTTCGACAAAGGTGAAAAATAAGTCAGCACATTATTGAACGACATAGGAAACTTCGGCAATGTGCATCTGCCATCGGTAGAGCCGGTGATGAGAGCCGTATCGAGTCCGCAGGTTTCCTTTATCTTCGTGGATAACTGCTCATAGAGATAATTGGCTGTGTCGGCAAATGCCGTAAATATAAGCACTTTCTTGTTTTCTCCGTTTATCGGGTTACTAAATTTATGTTTCAAATCCCCGATAAGCATCTGTAACTTGCTGTCATGTTCGGGCGTAATGTCCTTCAACATCAACAAGAGCAGATCTAACCGTTCAAAATCGGCTTCAAGATCGCGTCGCCAACTCACATAGTCCATGTCAGCCAATGAAATCTTCGACTTCTTGGTGGCAAACGGATCAGTGTCGCCTTCGGATGAATCCATATCATCAGTGAAAGAAGATACATCAATGGTTGCACCGGAATATTTCTTGTCGTATGCATCTATCAGTTCCATTGTCTGCCGAATGTACTCATGGATGCGGTTAAGCGTCAGTCGGAAAGAATTGACCGAACTCTCCAGACGTTTCAACAGGTTGGTGGCCATGAGTTTGCGCAAGCCTTTCTCACGCCCGTCAATAGACAGACCTTCACCATCGTAGTCGATACTGTAACCGCTACGGGCACAATCGAAGAGATAAAGCGAAGGGGTGTATATGGAAAGATTCAGGGCATTGAGCTGTTCGGCAATGTCCTTGAAATTGATGGCATCGCCCAAGTCCGTCAAACGCGGACGGCGAGACAAGGGGGCAAGCCGCTTAGGAAACTCGCCAATATCTTTCGTGTCGTAATACTTGATGATATGGCTACGACTACGTGCGATGGTCACGGCATCGAGCATCTGAAAAAAGTCAAACTGAAGACTTGACAGCAATCGTTCCGTAGTCCGTTCGCTTGGCTCCAACTTAGCCCAACGATTATAGGCAGTCTGAGCAGACTTGAATATGTCGTCAATGTTACGGTCAAGTTCAAGGGCTTCGTTGATATTCTCCACACGCCCCTCGTATGCCAGTTGTAACTGGTTCTTCAAATCACCGAACCGATTATTGACCGGAGTTGCTGAAAGCATGAGCACTTTTGTCTTCACACCCTGACGGATGACACGTCGCATCAACCGCTGTTAACGGTTCTCCTTGTGGCGGTCTGTCTCTACGAGCGTATCAAGATCCG
>NZ_JBCNZM010000051.1:29201-29904 GCF_040227615.1 Bacteroides sp. RTP31139st1_H2_RTP31139_211217
AGTTGTGGCTTTCGTCAATCACAATCAAGTCATAGTTTCCCCAATTCACATGCTCCAAGTCGAGGCCATTACTCAAACCACGGTCACGTGAAAGGTCGGAGTGGAAAAGGATGTCATACCTTAGCCGATCGGCAGCTACGGGGTTGTTTTTGTAATTGGCACGGAAAGTCTGCCAGTTGTCATTCAGTTTTTTAGGGCAAAGTACAAGCACCGACTTATTACGGTTCTCGTAATACTTGATAACCGCCAATGCCGTAAAGGTCTTGCCAAGACCTACTGAATCGGCAAGGATGCAACCATTGTATTTTTCCAACTTGTTAATGATAGCCAGCGCAGCATCACGTTGGAAATTATAGAGTTTATTCCAAATAATACTCGTTTTGAACCCCGTGCGTTCATTGGGCAACACATCTTCGCTGATGTCTTCCAAAAACTCATTAAAGATATTATAAAGAGCAATAAAATAGACATACTCCGGTGCATTTTCTTGATATACAGTGTCTATGTACTCCAATATACGCTTCGTTACATCCTCAAATTTCTCATCGTTATTCCATTGCTCATTGAAAATTTCCAGATATGCGTTTGCTGTCGGTGAAGGCAATACATTTACCACATTATACACATTCAAGACAATAAACAACTAATAATCAAATGATTAGATATTAAATAGAGTAAAAAAGGACTTGTGTGCGAGCTATGA
>NZ_JBCNZM010000052.1:0-3283 GCF_040227615.1 Bacteroides sp. RTP31139st1_H2_RTP31139_211217
AATATCAGAGCGTTATATTAATAACTTATCGGGTGATTTCAGCATCTGTTTTTCGGAACATCTAACTGGACACCCTACTAATTTAGGGCGTTTACAAAATAGAGGTATTGAGTTGGAAATGAATGCAAGAATATTACCGGTATCCAGTTCTATTCAATGGTCATTAGGTTTTAATGCCTCGAAGGTGACCAATAAAATATTGAAGCTGCCAGATAATGGGGTTGAAAATAATCGGATTGGTGGTGAGTACATTTGGGATGCTAAACTGGGTAAAAGATGTCGAAAATGGCGAATGATGCCAATGCCACTCCCAGCAATATTGTCAGTACGGCAAGGGCTTTGTTTGATAAGCGGTGGATAAACAAGGCATAAAGGATGTTGCCTAAATATTCAAAAAACAAGGACCAACATGGACCATTCAAAGGAAACATTTCGCCATTACCACGGACTTCATAACCTGCACCTGGCATTGCGGGAATAAAAAATATAGTGCAAAGAAGGGACAGCATAATCATGGAGAGGGCAATATGTGTTCCGTCCCATTGTACGCATCCTTGAAGACAGAAAGTAATGGCACCCAGGACAGCTCCCATAATGACCATCGGATGGAGACGTATCAGGCGCCGTTTAAAGAAGTTTTTCATTGTGAGGTTCCTGCCCCAACGGTCGTCATAAGCATACCCGATAACGAATCCCGATAGTATAAAGAAGAAATCTACAGCTAAATAGCCGTGGTTGAAGGTTTCGATAATGCTACCACCGGCAAAAGCATAGCCTTCGAATATATGATACCATATAACCATCAAGGCTGCTACGCCACGGAGCCCGTCGAGAAGGTCATAATGTGCTTTGGTGTCTGAAAAGGCAGAAGATGAAATGTGCGACATCTGTTTTTTTTCTGTTGTTTGGTTAATGTTTTCGGATCTCAAAGATACGCCATGCGAAGCGAAGTTCTTTTGCTTAAAAGCAAAAAAGAACGGCAATCTTCTATTTTTTTGCGCGTACCCGGCTGAGAGTATAGATGGAAATACCCAGGAAGGCTGCCACATATTTTAGCTTCACCCGATTTATCAGTCTGGGGTAACGGCGGTTAAATTGTTCATACCGCTCTTTGGGAGGCAGTTGGAGCCTTTCCACAAACATATGACTGAGCTCTTTGTTTACGTTCTGATGCAGTATTCTGCCCCAGTTGGCTATATCAATATATGTTTCGTAGAGAGCATTTAACTTGTCTATGTGGATGACGTAGATTTTGCAGTCCGAAAGAGTTTCAATGCTTTCTACTGACGGCTGCTGATAGTACAGTGAATCCATTCCGAAGGTTACATCACCTTCCTGGCTGAACCAAGTGGTGGTATCTTGTCCGTCGTGATGAAATACGGAACGGGTGACCCCTTCCTCAATGAAATAAACCAAACGGTCTGTCACTCCTGCTTGTACTATATAAGTTCCTTTAGGGTAGTGTCTTACCTGCATATTCATCAGCAATGCCTGAAGAGCTTCTTCGGAAACCGGATAAATCTGCCTGATTTTATGAATGATGTTGTTCATTGGAGGGGAGCTTTTTATTCGTTTACAAACTTACATAATTTTATTAACTAAAACTGAACTTTGATATACAAATGTGTGCGTTGCCTTATAAGCGTTTATGGTATAATGGAATTTTTTTTGTAAAAGAGATGTTTGTTCTTTGAATATTGTATCTTTGTAGAAAACAGTAGCGTATGAATAAAATATTGGTAACATTATTGGCTCTAATCGGAGGTAGCTGCATTTCATTCGCACAGATGGAGACTGGAAGAGTTTCCGATACAGCTGAGGATACATTGAGAATAGAAAATGAAATTGTCGCTGTTGATACCGGATTTTACCAGTCAGTAGTCCGCTATGATACGGTGCGCTATAATTTGAAAATGCAGAGTGTTTACAAAAAGGCTTTTCAACTAAAGAATGATGTTTTTGTGGAAAAGATGAAAGAGCCGTGGTTAGATGATATTCTCAGAAATATCTTATTTAAATAACCATGAATTTGTGCTTTGCGTCATTCGGTTGACTTCCTGGTTTAACTCACTCGGTTAAACCACACTAAATTCAGCATTCTCTAAAAACAAAAATCAGATAGAAATCTTGCGATAACTATCTGATTTTCAGAAGAGCGGAAGACGGGGCTCAAACCCGCGACCCTCAGCTTGGAAGGCTAATGCTCTATCAACTGAGCTACTTCCGCAATTTTTTGTGGGCAAAGATGGATTCGAACCACCGAAGGCGTAAGCCAGCAGATTTACAGTCTGCCCCATTTGGCCACTCTGGTATTTGCCCTTTTGCACTTAAGATTCTATCTCAATTCTCTCATTGAGTAGGTTTGTTTCTCAATTGCGGTGCAAAGATACGACTATTTTTGTAAACTCCAAGCAAAATCTATCATTTTTATTGCAGTAATTGCACATTCGTCTCCTTTATTACCCAGCTTGCCACCGGCGCGGTCTTCTGCTTGCTCCATAGTATTGGTAGTAATTAATCCGTAAATTACTGGTACATCGCCACTTGCGTTTAATTGGGTAATTCCTTGGGTAGCACCCATGCAAACATAGTCAAAATGTGGAGTATCTCCTCTGACTACACAACCAATTGCAATAACTGCATCGACTTCGCTGTATTCGATAAGTTGGTTGGCGCCGAAAGTCAGTTCAAAACTGCCGGGTACTGTTTTTACCAGAATATTTTCATCTTTGGCTCCATGTTTTTTTAAGGTGTCTATGGCACCTTTTAGGAGAGCGCCGGTAATATTATAATTCCACTCAGATACAACGATGCCGAATTTCATTTTTTCCGCGCTGGGTACAGAACTGAAATCGTAGTCTGAAAGATTGTGATAAGCTGTTGCCATAAATAAGGAATTAAGAATTAATAATTGAAAATTAAAGGGAGAGGAGAGATAAAAGAGGCACGGACTACACGGATTCACGGCTATTGTGTCTTTCCGTGTTTTCCGTGTAATCCGTGCCTGAGATATTTTTATAATAAGGTATATTACTTCTTCAATAGTTTGGCTTGTTCGATATACTTATCGATATCCATTGCCTGGTATGAACGGAAGTATTTATCCTTGATAGTGGTATACGCCTGGATTGCATCGTCATACTTACCTTGCTTTACCAGGATTTCTCCAGCTTGCAGCAGGTAGATGGGGCTGAGGGAGTTGTTGTCGGCTTCGTTGGCGGCTTTCAGCAGCATGGAAGCGGCTTTGTCCAGTTGGCCGAGCTGCGCATAGCAGTTACCCATA
>NZ_JBCNZM010000052.1:3293-29430 GCF_040227615.1 Bacteroides sp. RTP31139st1_H2_RTP31139_211217
AGCACCTTTCATGGCAGGAGCTACCATTTGGTCGTCTCCGTCAAAGCTGTCCAATGCTTTCACTGCTTCGTCATATTTACCGAGGTGTGCATAGCAGAGACCCATATAGGCTTTTGCAAGATTGGCTGCTTTTGTGCCGCTGTATTCGTCTGCCACTTTTACAAATCCGGCAAAACCGATGCTATCACCGTTCAGTGCTTGTGCATAAGCGTCTGCTTCGAAGTATTCTTGCCCTTTGAATAAGGCAGCTTGTGCTTTTTCTTCACGGGGGTCTGCATAAAGGTTCTTGTACATCACTACACCGGCAATGATGATGATTACTGCTACTACAGTGCCGATGATTGCTTTTTTGTTCTTAATGAAAAAGGCCTCCGATTGTGTCAGTGCATCCTCCACGTTTAAGGCTTCATTCGTCTTTTTTTGTTCTGCCATTTTTATATAATCTTTTTGTTATTATTCTTATTTATCTATTTCGACCCGCAAAAGTAAGTTTTTTATAGCTATCAACGAAATTTAGCGGCATCTTTTTTTGTTTTGTATCAGAAAACACCGAAATTATTTCTACTTTTCAATAAGCCGGGCTTCACCTCTGTATTAAAAATAAGCAGGCTTATTTTGTACTGCTTTCGGTTTTGCATTATCTTTGTAACCGAACTCATCGTTACTATAATGATACTGAAACGTATATCTATACTCAATTATAAGAACTTGGAGCAGGTGGAGCTTTCATTCTCGCCCAAGTTAAACTGCTTTTTCGGACAGAACGGCAT
The DNA here is from genome assembly GCF_040227615.1 of Bacteroides sp. RTP31139st1_H2_RTP31139_211217. Classification (NCBI taxonomy): domain Bacteria; kingdom Pseudomonadati; phylum Bacteroidota; class Bacteroidia; order Bacteroidales; family Bacteroidaceae; genus Bacteroides; species Bacteroides sp. RTP31139st1_H2_RTP31139_211217. The sequence goes on from NZ_JBCNZM010000052.1 coordinate 4,064, forward strand.
GGGGAAAACGAACCTGCTGGATGCGGTGTATTTTTTGTCTTTCTGTAAAAGTGCCGGTAATCCCATTGATTCCCAGAATATCTGCCATGATGCCGACTTCTTTGTTATTCAAGGGTTTTATGAGGCTGCCGATGGGACTCCTGAGGAAATCTACTGTGGTATGAAGAGGCGCCAGAAGAAACAGTTCAAGCGAAACAAGAAGGAGTATACGCGTTTGTCGGACCATATCGGCTTCCTGCCTTTGGTCATGGTCTCGCCTGCCGATTCGGAGTTGATAGCAGGAGGCAGTGATGAACGCCGACGTTTTATGGATGTGGTTATCTCGCAGTACGACAAAGAGTATCTGGATGCTTTGATACGATACAATAAAGCTTTGGTGCAGCGGAATACCTTACTGAAGAGTGAACAGCCGGTGGAGGAAGAGCTCTTTCTGGTCTGGGAGGAGATGATGGCACAAGCCGGTGAAGTGGTGTTCCGCAAACGTGAGGCCTTTATCCGTGAGTTTATTCCTATTTTCCAGTCTTTCTATTCATTCATTTCGCAAGATAGGGAGAAGGTGGGATTAAGCTATGACTCTCATGCCCGCGATGCCTCTTTGCTGGAAGTGCTGAAGGAAAGCCGTGCTCGCGACCAGATTATGGGCTATTCGTTGCGCGGTGTGCACAAGGACGAGCTGAATATGCTTTTGGGAGATTTCCCCATCAAGCGTGAAGGGTCGCAGGGACAGAACAAGACTTATCTGGTAGCGTTGAAGCTGGCACAGTTTGATTTCCTGAAACGTACCGGGACCACTGTTCCCTTGTTGTTGTTGGACGATATCTTTGACAAGCTGGATGCCTCGCGTGTGGAGCAAATCATCAAGTTGGTGGCAGGCGACAGTTTTGGACAGATTTTTATAACCGATACCAACCGCGAACACCTGGACCGTATTCTGCATAAAGTGGGCAGTGATTATAAGATGTTCCGTGTGGAGCAGGGAACGGTTGCCGAAATGAAGGAGGAAGAGGCATGAAGCGCAATAATGCCGAACAGATAGGTGAACTTATCCGTCATTACCTCAGGCAGGAAAGTCTGGAGTCTCCGCTGAATGAACGGCGGCTTATCAGTGCGTGGCCCGAAGTGCTGGGGCCTACCATTGCCTCCTACACCCGTGAACTTTATATAAAGAACCAGGTGCTTTATGTGCACCTCACTTCTGCTGCTTTGCGCCAGGAACTGATGATGGGGCGCGAGTTGCTGGTGCGCAACTTGAATCGTCATGTGGGGGCCCAGGTCATAACGAATATCATATTCAGATGAGCATCCTCAGCTCATCTATTCTTTCAATCTTCAGTTCCTTTAATTCCCGGACTGCCCGGTCATAATACATCGGAGTTTCCAAATCCTTGTTGTCATGCGCATCCAGTCCGATGATAGCTGTACAGCCTTCATTGGCAGCGATTCGCCAGAACTCCGGGCACGGGTAGGTGGATAAGCCGTGCGCTTCATTGTAGGCTACATAGCCTATATTGTATTCCAACGGGACATTCAGGCGTGCAGCAGTACGGCAGATGTGCCGGCTGATGGTAGTGCAATGGTGGTCGAACTTCGGATAGGAGCGCATGAACAAGTCCGGATGGGCAAGGCAGGAGAATAATCCGCTTTCCATACCTTCGATGGCGCTCTCTTCGTAAAGTTCGAGCATGTCGCGGCTGTCTGTATGATGGCCGAAGTAGGGGAACTTTTCATCGGTGTGGTAGTGATGGTTTCCGAAGATGATATAGTCCAGTTGGTACTTCTTGGTTTGCTCTTTCAGCCAATGGATATATTGGGGGAAGTATTCACATTCAAGTCCTATTCTGATGTCTATCCGGTCGTGGTATTTCTCACGGAGCGTCTTGAGACTCTCCACGTAGCCGGGGAGCTCCTCGGGGAGCATCCGCATGTCGGCTACGTAGTCGGTTCGGTATTTCCTGGGAGTATGGTCTGAAAACCCGAGTATCCGGTAACCGCCTTTGATGGCACTGAGCACATAGTCTTCGTCATCTCCGGTGGCATGCATGCAGCGTGTGGTGTGTGTATGATAATTAGTTTTCATTGCGTAATGATTTCATCCATGCGTATATCAAACGGTTCCGCAGGAACTTCTTCTACGAGTTGAAACGGGAAGCAGATGCCGGCTTTGTGGGCTGATGGGATGCGGGGCAGAAGCCGGTCATAGTAACCTTTACCGCGCCCCAGGCGGTTGCCGTTACGGTCGAATGCCACGCCGGGAACCACTATGAAGTCTATGTCTGCATAGTCGGTAAATAGCTCGCCGGTTGGTTCTTCGATGCCGTATGCGCCAGGTTTCAAGTCTTCGGGTCCGGTGTACAGCCGCAGTTCCAGGTCGTCACCTACAACTACCGGAAGCAGTATCCGCTTTTCGCGGCTCCACTTCCGGATAAATTCGTGTGTGTCCACTTCGTCTTTGAGAGAGTGGTAGAGCAGTACGGTTGTTGCCGCCCTGAAAGCGGGGTGTGCCTCGAGGGCGGCAAGTATTTCAGCAGACTGACGCGTAGCGGAAGAGCTGTGTCGGGTCTTCAACAAAGCTACCTGCCTGCGCAGTTCTTTTTTCCTTTCCATCATCTTTTTTATCCTCTATGATTGGTGTTGCTTCCGGAGCTTTGGGGAATGCCTCGCCACGTTCCAGAATATCCAATGCTTTCTTGACGGTAGCATCGCTCTGGTTGATGTAGCGGATGTATTGCTCCCTTCCCAGTATGTTATAGATAATGTTGCCGTAAAGACTTCTTTCCAGTAGCTTGTAGGACTTTTGGATAAGCAGGTTGCGCCGTTTTACTCCCTTGGAGTCTGCAAAACGTACAAACTGCTCCACAATACTCTGGTGGCGAAGGTACTTCAACAAGTCTTCTTCATTGTCGTATTCACTCAATTTCGCGCGGTTGCGGTCGGTATACTGGAAGCTGAATTGCAGAATCAGTCCCTTGTTGCTTACTTCTATCAGGTAAGAAGATACTCCGGTTGTGTCTTGCGGAACGAATACGTCCGGCATAATGCCACCGCCGCCGTATACGGGTCTGCCCAAACCGGTAGAGTAACGCAGGTTTTCGTCCAGTTTGATGCTGTCTTTGGAGAAGAACTCGCCGTGTTCGTAACGGGTAATCCAGTCCATTTCGTATTTGCTGTCCTTGCCGTTCTCGTAGGGGCGCTGGATGCAACGGCCCGATGGGGTGTAATAACGGGCAATGGTCAGGCGGATGGCGGAACCGTCACTGAAGTCGATGGGTTGCTGTACGAGTCCCTTGCCGAAGGAACGGCGTCCTACAATGGTTCCGCGGTCATTGTCCTGAATGGCGCCCGCAAAGATTTCGCTGGCCGAAGCGGAACTCTCGTTTACCAATACCACTAGCGGCAGCTTCTGGCAACTGCCGGTACCGTTGGCATATTCCTCCATGCGGGGATATTTGCGGCCGTGGGTATATACAATCAACTTCCCTTCCGGCAGGAATTCGTTCACCATGCGTGTGGCGGCTTCCATGTATCCTCCGGTATTGTCGCGCAGGTCGATAATCAGGCCTTTGCACTTCTCGTGGCTCAGTTGGGCAATCGCATTCAGCAGCTCCACGTGTGTGGTACGTCCGAATTTGCTGATTTGTATATATCCGTAGTCATCGTCGAGCATATAGGCTGCATCAATGGTGTTTTGTGGGATGTCACCGCGTGTGATGGTGAAGTCGAGCAACTCCTTTTCCGTGGCACGCTTGACGCCTAACTTCACTTGGCTTCCTTTCGGACCTTTCAGGTTGCGCATGGCCTTTTCGTTTGTCAGGCCTTTGCCTGCAAACAGACTGTCGTTGACCATTACAATGCGGTCGCCTGCCATCAGGCCCACTTTCTCGGACGGTCCGCCGGGAATCACGCTGTTTACGTGTATCGTGTCTTCTTGAATGGTGAACTGGATACCTATACCGCTGAAGCTGCCTTCAAGTTCGGAGTTTACCTCTTCCAGCTTCTGTGCGGGGATGTAGGTGGAGTGGGGGTCGAGTTCCGCCAATATCTGTGGCATGGCCTTCTCTACCAAATCGGTCATGTTGACGGTATCCACATACTGGTCATCAATAACACGCAGCAAGGCATTCAGCTTGTTGGACGAGCTATTGATGATTCCCAGTTTATTACCGGCAAAATGCCTGGCATAAAACGTTCCGATAAGGATTCCCGCGACTACGCTGATTGCGATGATGAGCGGCATAAAGCGGGAAGTATTTTTTGTACTCATGATGTTTATTTACTATTAGACTATTTACAATTTACTATTTGGCTGCGCATGCAACTTTCAACTTTCCATTTTCAACTTTTCATTATCCATTGAAATAAACACTACCTCGATGCCTGCCCGTTTCAAAAGTTCGATACCATCTTCCAGGCGGTATTTCTCGGAGTAGACTACCCGTTTGATGCCTGCCTGGATAATCAGTTTGGAGCATTCTATGCAGGGGGAGGCAGTGACGTACATGGTGGCACCGTTACTGCTGTTGTTTGAACGGGCTATTTTGGTAATGGCGTTTGCTTCGGCATGGAGCACGTATGGTTTGGTGACGTTATTCTCATCTTCGCATACATTCTCAAAACCGGAAGGGGTACCGTTGTAGCCGTCAGAGATAATCATCTTGTCTTTTACAATCAGTGCACCGACCTGGCGGCGTTGGCAATACGAATTTTCGGCCCAAATGCTTGCCATACGTATATAACGCCTATCCAATGCTTCTTGTTTGTCTTTTGTAGAATCGTCCATCATATTTATGCTTTATCGTTGCGGGGTGAATCCCATGACTCTGGTTGTCGGTCCGTCTTTAAAATAGAGGGTCAGTGAATTGGCATCCCCTTCATACTTGTACACGTTTTGCAATCCGGAGATGAATGCCTTGGCCAGTGCATCGCTTTCTGCAGCCCCCGTAACCTTCACACTGATGCTGAGCGAGCCTGAAGCTCCGTCGGCTTTCCAAGTGCCGTTGACGCTTGAGTTGATGCCTTGTCCGTTGACGGTGGTGCCCATCAGTTCTCCATCCAGTTCAGTACCTTCAAAATTGAGGGTGAAGGTGCTTTTCTGATTATATAGCTTGTCCAGACTCTTCTTCATCTCTTCCTCATTGTTGTTCCAAAGGTTTGGATAGAATTGGGCATTGCTGCCTTTATTGGTGAGTCGGCTGAGCTTCCATGTCTTCCCGGTGAATATTCCGATAACATCGTCCTCGTTGTCGCAACCGCTTAGCAGGGGGAGCAGCGAAAACATGAGCAACATGCAAAAGATGTTCCTTATAAGTCTCTTCATTTCTTTATTCCATTTCTGATTAATAATGCGTCGATTGTAGGCTCTTGTCCGCGGAAGCGTTTATAGAGCGTCATCGGATGTTCCGTTCCGCCTTTGGAAAGGATATTCTCTCGGAAGGAGGCGGCAGTCTCCGGGTTGAAGATGCCCGTCTGCTTGAATAGCGAGAAAGCATCTGCATCCAGCACCTCTGCCCATTTATAACTATAGTATCCGGCAGAATATCCTCCGGCAAAGATATGGGAGAATTGTGTGCTCATGCAGGTTTCTGCCACAGAAGGCAGAATCTGTGCTTTTTCCCAAGCCTTCTTTTCATAGGCTTTCACGTCACCTTCAAACGGGGTGTTACGTGTGTACCAAGCCATATCGAGCAGGCCGAAGCTAACCTGGCGGAGGCAGGCGTATGCCGCGTTGAAGTTGGAGGAATCCACAATGCGCTGTACCAGTTCGTCCGGTATCAGTTCTCCGGTTTGGTAATGGCGGGCAAACGTATGCAGGAATTCCTTTTCGATGGCAAAGTTCTCCATGAATTGGGAGGGGAGTTCCACAAAGTCCCAATACACATTGGTCCCGCTTAGGCTTCCGTAGGTGGAATTGGCAAACATACCATGCAGGCTGTGTCCGAATTCGTGCAGGAAGGTTTCTACCTCGCCGAAGGTCAACAAAGCAGGTTTGTCCTGTGTCGGTTTGGTGAAGTTCATCACAATGGATATGTGGGGACGGCTGTTCTCACCGGTCTTTTCGTCAATCCACTGTTCCTTGTAGCTGGTCATCCAGGCTCCCGAGCGCTTGCCTGCTCTGGGGTGGAAGTCGGTATAGAACACGGCAAGGAATTTCCCGTCTTTGTCGAAGACTTCGTAGGCATCCACATCCTTATGATAAACGGGAATATCCGGATTCTTCTTGAAGGTGATGCCATACAGCCTGGTTGCCAGGCCGAATACGCCTTGCTTCACGTTGTTCAGCTCAAAGTAAGGGCGGAGCAGCTCATCGTCGATATTGAACTTCCGGTCTTTCAGTTTATGGGAATAGTACGCCCAGTCCCACGGCATCAGGACGAAGTCTTCTCCTTCCGCTTGGCGTGCCAGGGCTTGCACTTCTGCATATTCTTGTTTGGCGGTAGGCGTGTAAGCCTCCAGCAGTTGGTCCAGCAGCTTATACACGGACTCACTGTTTTGTGCCATGCGCTCCTGGAGGTTGTATTCGGCGAAGTTGTCATAGCCTAGGAGTTGGGCAATCTCCATACGGACATTGGCCAGTTTCTTTACAATTTCCAGGTTATTGCTGGCGTTGTCATGCGTACACTTCGTATTGTAGGCCATATATAGCTCACGGCGCAGGTCACGGCTGTCTGCGTAGGTCAGAAAAGGGCCATAGCTGGGAGCCTGCAGGGTGAATACCCAGCCTTCGACGCCTTTTTCCCCGGCTGTCTCTGCAGCGGCTTCTACCGCGCTCTCGGGCAGCCCGGCCAGTTGTGACTTGTCGGTGATGACAAGCTTGTAGTCGTTCGTTTCTTTCAGGTTGTTTTCGCTGAACTGCAGCGTCAGCAGGCTGAGCTCTTTGCATAAAGCCCGGTATTTCTCCTTATCTTCTCCCAGGAGGTTGGCACCGTTGCGTACAAAGCCGTTATAAATGTCTTCCAGCAGTTTGTGCTGTTCCGGGCTCAATGTTTCTTTGTCTTGCTGTTCGTAAACAGCTTTGATACGTGCAAACAGCTCTTCGTTCAGGCTGATGTTGTTTGCATGCTCGCTCATCATCGGCATGATTTCTTTGGCCAGTTCCTGTAGGTCATCGTCCGTTTCGGCACTGAGCAGATTGCCGAATACAGTGCTGACACGGTGGAGCATCTCACCGGACTTCTCGTAGGCCAACACTGTGTTGGCAAATGTCGGGACTTCCGGATTGCGGATGATGGCCTCTATTTCCGCATTTTGGCGGCGGATGCCTTCGCGGATGGCGGGTACGTAATCTCCGGTCTTAATCTTGTCGAACGGGACAGTGCCGTGCAGCGTGGAGTATGTTTCAAAAAAAGGATTTTGAGACGATATAGTGTTCATAAAGCAAAGCAATATTAGAGTTAGTATAATCTTCATCATGTTTAAAGGGTCTGATAAAAAACGAACTAGCTGCAAAATTGCAAAAAAAATAGGCGACTTCTGCAGAAGTCACCTATTTTTTATTATTTTCTAACTGTATATTAGCAGTTAACTGATGCCATGTGAGCAATCAAGTCAAGAACCTTGTTAGAATAACCGATTTCGTTATCATACCAAGATACAACCTTAACGAAAGTATCAGTCAAAGCGATACCAGCCTTAGCGTCGAAGATAGAAGTGCGAGTGTCACCCAAGAAGTCAGAAGAAACAACTGCATCTTCAGTGTAACCCAGAACACCCTTCAATTCGCCTTCAGAAGCTTCCTTCATGGCAGCGCAGATTTCAGCGTAAGTAGCGGGCTTAGCCAAGTTAACTGTCAAGTCAACTACAGATACGTCCAAAGTCGGAACACGCATAGACATACCAGTCAGTTTGCCGTTCAATGCCGGGATAACTTTACCTACAGCCTTAGCAGCACCGGTAGAAGACGGGATAATGTTGCCGGAAGCAGCACGACCACCTCTCCAGTCTTTCATAGAAGGACCGTCAACTGTCTTCTGAGTAGCAGTTGTAGAGTGAACAGTAGTCATCAAACCGTCAGTGATACCCCATTTGTCGTTCAATACCTTAGCGATAGGAGCCAAGCAGTTGGTAGTACAAGAAGCGTTAGATACGAATTGAGTACCCTTAACGTAAGTCTTTTCGTTAACACCGCAAACGAACATCGGAGTGTCGTCCTTAGAAGGAGCAGACATTACAACATATTTTGCGCCGGCTTCGATGTGAGCTTGAGCTTTGTCTTTGCTCAAGAACAAGCCAGTAGATTCAACAACGTATTCTGCCTCTACTTCGTTCCATTTCAAGTCAGCCGGGTTTCTTTCTGCAGTGATGCGGATAGCCTGACCGTTAACGATCAGCTTGCTGTTTTCAACATCAGCTTCGATAGTACCGTCGAACTGGCCGTGCATAGTGTCATACTTCAGCATGTAAGCCAAGTAATCTACCGGGCAAAGGTCGTTGATACCTACGATCTGAATATCGTTTCTCTTCATTGCAGCGCGGAATACGAAACGTCCGATACGTCCGAATCCATTAATACCTACTTTAATCATTTTGTTTAAACTTTTAAGGGTTTTATAATGTTTAAAAATAAACTTTCGCTTACTAATTGCAATTCTTTCTGATTTGCGGTGCAAAAGTAAGAAAATGTTTTTATATTCGTAACCAAAATCATAATTAAATAATTGAAAAGATGGGAAAAAGTTCATTTTTACAGGAATTTAAGGCTTTTGCCATGAAGGGCAATGTGATAGACATGGCCGTCGGTGTGATTATCGGTGGGGCATTCGGAAAAATCGTCTCCTCCATTGTGGCAGATGTGATTATGCCTCCTATCGGGCTGCTGGTGGGCGGTGTCAACTTTACAGACTTGAAGTGGGTGCTGAAACCTGCCGAAATGGTGGACGGAAAAGAAATTGCTGCCGTGACCCTGAATTACGGTAATTTCTTGCAGGTCACCTTCGACTTCCTGATTATAGCATTCTCTATCTTCATGTTCATAAAGTTGTTGACCAAGCTGACTGAAAAGAAGAAAGAAGAGGCACCTGCCGCTCCTCCGGCTCCCTCTGCCCCGAGCAAGGAAGAGGTGCTGCTGACCGAAATCCGTGATTTGCTGAAAGAAAAGTAATATCGAAGCGGAACTTCATAGGGATGTCAAAACCCTCTTGACGCTTTTTTTAGGCGCGGAATTCTAAGACCTACACAAGTTTTTGCACAGGAAACTTGCGTAGGTCTTAGAATTCCGCGCCTAATATTATAACATGATGAAAGCGTTCATGGCTTTTGATACATTCCCTAATGCATTTAACTCTCCCCGGTACCGCCGGAAACTGTCCCTTTTTATACTAAGCAGTAATCTTACCACAGCCGTGGTAAGAAAATAACATTGCTGTGGTAAGCAAGTTGCATAGCTGTGGTAAGAAAACAGCACGGTTGTAGTAAGAATAGCTTTTAGTATCCTTGTGGATAGTTCTAGCCTGAAATTAAAGCTGTTTTTAGTAAAAAAACGTTTTTCTGTCACATTATCCCTGATAATTCCTTTACTTTTTCTACTTTTGCAAATCATTTATTAAAGTCTATACGGATTTATATGCAAGAGAAGATTATTATTCTTGATTTCGGTTCGCAAACCACGCAGCTCATCGGCCGCCGGCTGCGCGAATTGAATGTCTATTGCGAGATTGTACCTTACAACAAATTTCCATACGGAGATGAGAGTGTAAAAGGAGTTATCCTTTCGGGTAGCCCCTTTTCTGTTTATGATAAGAGTGCATTCAAGGTAGATTTGAGCGGGATTCGTGGGAAATACCCCATTCTGGGTATCTGCTACGGTGCGCAGTTTATCTCCTACAGCAACGGTGGACGGGTGGAGCCGGCAGGAACCCGCGAGTACGGACGTGCCCATCTCGGTTCTTTCGATTCGGAGAATGTCCTTTTCAAAGGGGTAAGGAAGAATACCCAAGTATGGATGAGCCATGGAGACACGATTACAGCCATTCCCGACAACTTCAAGATTATAGCTTCTACGGACAAGGTAGCGATTGCTGCTTACCAGGTGTCCGGCGAGGAGATGTGGGGAGTGCAGTTCCATCCGGAAGTATTTCATAGCGAGGACGGTACGCAGATGCTGCGCAACTTCGTGGTGGACGTATGCGGTTGCAGCCAGAGCTGGAGCGCCGCATCGTTTGTAGATACTACTGTGGCCGAACTGAAGGAGCAGCTTGGCAACGACCGAGTTATCCTGGGACTGAGTGGCGGTGTGGATTCTTCGGTAGCCGCCGTGTTGCTGCATCGTGCCATTGGCAAGAACTTGACCTGTATCTTTGTGGACCACGGACTGCTTCGCAAGAATGAGTTCAAGAATGTGATGCACGACTACGAATGCCTGGGACTGAACGTGATTGGCGTGGATGCCAGCGAGAAGTTCTTCAAGGATTTGGAGGGAGTGACCGAGCCTGAGCAAAAGCGTAAAATCATCGGCCGCGATTTTATCGAGGTCTTCGATGCCGAAGCGCACAAGATAACCGATGCCCGTTGGTTGGCACAAGGCACCATTTATCCCGACCGCATCGAGAGCCTAAACATTACGGGCAAGACCATCAAGAGCCATCACAACGTGGGCGGTCTGCCCGAGGAGATGAACCTCCGTCTGTGCGAACCGTTGCAGTGGCTGTTCAAGGACGAAGTACGCCGCGTGGGACGCGAATTGGGAATGCCCGAACATTTGATTACCCGTCATCCTTTCCCCGGTCCGGGACTGGCTGTCCGCATCCTGGGGGATATAACACCGGAGAAGGTGCATACTTTGCAGGAAGCCGACGATATTTTCATTCAGGGCTTGCGTGACTGGAAAGTGCAGGATGCCGACGGCAACGAGACATCGCTCTACCATCAGGTCTGGCAGGCGGGCGTCATTCTTCTGCCCGTACAGAGTGTGGGCGTGATGGGCGACGAACGCACCTATGAACGTGCAGTGGCCTTGCGTGCCGTCACTTCCACCGATGCCATGACAGCCGACTGGGCGCATCTGCCCTACGAATTCCTGGGTAAGGTGTCCAACGACATTATAAATAAGGTGAAAGGTGTGAACCGCGTGACCTATGACATCTCTTCAAAACCACCCAGCACAATAGAATGGGAATAAGACCTACTGAAATTATTAACTTAAAAACAATATAGAAGAATGAAGCAGGATATGATTGTGATTCTGGATTTGGGAAGCCATGAGAACACAGTGCTTGCCCGGGCGATTCGTGCGTTGGGAGTATATAGCGAAATCTACCCGCACGACATTACTGCCGCCGAACTGAAGGCCTTGCCGAATGTGAAAGGCATCATCATCAACGGCGGCCCCAACAATGTGGTTGACGGGGTGTCCATCGACGTGTTGCCCGAGATTTACGAAGCGGGATTCCCCGTAATGGCTGCCGGACACGACAAGGCGCTGTGCGAAGTGAAGCTGCCGCAGTTTACGGATGATGTGGAAGCCATCAAGGAGGCTGTGAAATCTTTCGTATTCGATACTTGCAAGGCTGAGGCGAACTGGAACATGACGAATTTCGTCAACGACCAGGTGGAGTTGATACGTCGTCAGGTGGGCGACCGTAAGGTGCTGCTGGCACTGTCCGGTGGTGTGGATAGCTCCGTGGTGGCCGCTTTGCTGCTGAAAGCCATCGGAGACAAGCTGGTTTGCGTACACGTGAACCACGGACTGATGCGTAAGGGCGAATCGGAAGCCGTGGTGGAAATCTTTGGCAAGGAGCTGAAAGCTAACTTGATATACGTGGATGCTACAGACCGTTTCCTCTCCAAGCTGGAAAACGTGGCTGACCCGGAAGAAAAGCGCAAGATTATCGGCGGAGAGTTTATCCGTGTCTTTGAGGAAGAAGCCCGCAAGCTGGACGGTATCGACTTCCTGGGACAAGGTACCATCTATCCCGATATTGTAGAGAGTGGCACAAAAACAGCCAAGATGGTGAAGTCTCATCACAACGTAGGCGGTCTGCCCGAGGATTTGCAGTTTGAATTGGTGGAGCCGTTGCGCCAGCTGTTCAAGGACGAAGTACGTGCATGCGGTGTAGAGCTTGGATTGCCGTACGAGATGGTTTACCGTCAGCCGTTCCCCGGTCCCGGATTGGGAGTACGTTGTCTGGGAGCCATTACCCGTGACCGCTTGGAGGCTGTACGCGAGTCGGATGCCATTCTGCGTGAGGAATTCCAACTGGCAGGCCTGGATAAGAAGGTATGGCAGTATTTCACTGTGGTGCCCGATTTCAAATCTGTGGGTGTACGCGACAATGCACGTTCGTTCGACTGGCCCGTCATTATCCGTGCCGTCAACACAGTGGATGCCATGACCGCTACCATTGAGCCGGTGGACTGGCCCATCCTAATGAAGATTACCGACCGTATTCTCAAGGAAGTGAAAACCGTCAATCGCGTTTGTTATGATATGTCTCCGAAACCCAATGCGACTATCGAGTGGGAGTGAGATTGACCAATGATAATGATAGCCTCACCTTAAAAACGGTGGGGCTGTTTTTTTTATAACAAAACAACAAAGAATAGAACAATGAAACTTTTATGTATGATTGCTGTCTTTTTGTGCATCCCCTGGGTAGCCTCTGACGCACAGAAGCAGGACTGGGGAAATTTGAAACGCTATGCAGAGGCAAACAAGGAACTGGTACGGAAGGGAAAACAGAAGGACCGGGTGGTTTTTATGGGCAACTCCATCACGGAAGGATGGGTGGCAAACGATGCCGCTTTCTTTGAAGACAACGGTTATGTGGGCCGTGGTATAGGCGGGCAGACTTCTTCCCATTTCCTGCTCCGTTTTCGCGAAGATGTCATCAAGCTTGCTCCGGCGCTGGTCGTGATAAATGCAGGTACCAATGACATTGCGGAAAATGCAGGCGCTTATAATGAAGAATACACTTTTGGAAATATAGTGTCTATGGTAGAGCTGGCACGGGCCAATAAGATAAAGGTGATTTTGACGTCTGTGTTGCCTGCCGCTGCCTTTGGCTGGAATCCTTCGGTGAAGGATGCTCCGCAAAAGATAATGCAGCTGAATGCCAGAATCCGGAAGTATGCCCAGGAAAACAAGATTCCTTATGTCGACTATTACAGTGAGATGGTGGAAGGCGACAATAAGACTCTGAACTCCTCGTATACCCGGGATGGGGTACACCCCACTCTAGAAGGGTATAAAGTGATGGAAGCCTTGATAAAGAAAGCGATAGACAAGGTGTTGTAGGAAATCTCGGTTCAGGTGGCCTATAAGAGCTTTTCTGCGTCGGGAATCATCATCTCGCCTCTGTGCAGTTCGAGCAGGCCTTTCTCCTGCATGCTGTTCAACGCTCTTGATACTCCCATACGGGTATCATTGACCACCTGAGCCAATTCTTCCATTTTTATTTTCAGTATTTTCCTGCCTGACGGACGTTCGATATGTGTCAGGATAAAGTTGCCGATACGTTTCTCAAGGTTGTCGGTGCTTTCTGCCCAAAGACGGCTGTTTAGGCTTTGGGCGCGGTTGCTGATGATATTCATGTAATTCAGGCGGAATATGTCATATTTGAACAATTCGCTCATGACGAAAGCCTTGCTGATGCTCACTGTGTGGGTCTCGGTTTGGGCGGTATAGGCCGAGACGTAGGAGGTGCTCATCCCGAACAGAGATTGTGGCTCGATGACATAAGGTGCCTGAAAATATTCCGTGGAGCTGTATGATGTATTCGCAGATGAAGTACATGAGGAGATTTCACCTTTCAATACGAATATCAGTTGACTGCATGTGTCACCGGCTTTCACGATAACTTCGCCGGCTTTATGCTTTGTAAAGCTCAGCTTGACTTTCCCCAGGATATTGGTAAAGTCTTCTTGTGCGAGTCCTTGAAAGAGTGGCAGTTGCAGTAATGTATCAAACATTGTATTCATAATGCTTTTTCTTCTTGTTTTGAAACAAAAGTAGATATTATCAAGGTGTACTGTAAACTCTTTGCCCCTCTTTTTGTTTTTTTTATTGTTTCTTAAACGTGCTATTCAATCCTTGTAGACGAATCCTCATCCTTCTCCTCTTCCTTCTTATCGTCCTCATCCTCATTGTTTTCCTCATCTTCGTCTTCCTCTTCGTCTTCCTCTCCGGCAAACGGATCGGGCCGTTGGGGACCGTATTCCATAAAGCCTATGGCGCATAGCGTGCCTGCTATGGCTCCGCTAAGGTGTCCTTCCCAGGAAGTGGTGGCTTTGGCAAATTGTGGGAACATATTCCATACCAGGCCGCCATATAGGAACGTTATCAACAGTGAAATGGCGATAAGCGGTACATGTTTGCGCAGAATGCCGCTGAAGAACAGAAAAAAAGCCAGTCCGTATATGATGCCGCTGGCTCCGATATGCCATCCCGGTTTCCCTATAAGAAAGGTAAGCGCACCGCATCCTATCCAAATGGCAAAGAAGATGTAGGGGGCTATATGCCGGTAGAAATAGAACAGACACCACATCAGGAAAAAGAGTGGAATCGTATTGGCGAACAGATGCTTGAAACTGCTGTGTACCAGTGGATGTGCGAAAATTCCGAACACGCCCCGCTGTTCCATCGGATATACTCCCAGTCGTGTGAAGTTCCAATCCATGCCTGTCTCCAAAAACTTTAAAATGTATAAAATGAATAGCAGGAATAGGGGTATAACCGCCGCCAATGCCATTCTGCGTATATCATGCTTCATATTTCGTACAGTGATTGCTATTTTTGTACAATACTACGGAATATTTGACGAAAACCGAAAAAAAACTGACTTTTTATTTTGCCTATAAGCTTTAATTCGTATTTTTGGGCATCGCTACATGGCTTGTAGCGCATATACCGAAATAATTAACCTTTAAATAATGCACAACTATGAGTTATTTACGATTTGACAAGACCCTGATGATTAATCTGCAAGAATCTTTGCCAAGGGAGATATTGCGGACGAATAGGTCGGGAGCCTATCATTGTACAACAATTGTAGATTGTAACACACGCAAATATCACGGTCTGTTGGTGATACCGGTCCCCAACCTCGATGATGAAAACCATGTGCTGCTGTCTTCTTTGGATGAAACTGTAATTCAGCACGGTGCGGAGTTCAACCTGGGGTTGCATAAGTATCAAGGAAACCACTTCAGTCCTAACGGGCACAAGTATATCCGAGAGTTTGACTGTGAAAATATCCCCACAACTACCTATCGTGTAGGAGGCGTCATCCTTCGTAAGGAAAAGATTTTCGTACACCATGAAAATCGGATTCTGATTCGTTATACCTTGGTCGATGCCCATTCGGCAACCACACTTCGTTTCCGCCCTTTCCTGGCATTCCGCAGTGTGCGCGAGTACACGCACGAAAATGCGCAGGCAAGCCGCGACTACCAGTTGGTAGAGAATGGCATTAAAACCTGCATGTATCCCGGTTATCCGGAGTTGTTCATGCAGCTCAACAAAAAGAATGAGTTCCACTTCCAGCCTGACTGGTATCGTGGTATCGAGTATCCCAAAGAACAGGAACGCGGATATGACTTCAACGAAGACCTTTATGTGCCGGGATATTTTGAAGTGGATATAAAGAAAGGGGAAAGCGTTGTCTTCTCCGCCGGTATCTCCGAGATTTCTCCCCGCAAGCTGAAGCAGACTTTTGAGTCCGAGGTGGCCGACCGCACTCCGCGTGACAGTTTTTACCACTGTCTGAAAAACTCGGCGCACCAGTTTCACAACAAGCAGGGGGAGGAGCATTATGTGCTTGCAGGCTATCCTTGGTTCAAGTGTCGCGCCCGTGACTTGTTCATCTCCCTGCCGGGTCTTACTTTGGCCTTAGGCGAGCAAGATGAATTTGAAGACGTGATGAAAACAGCCGAAAAGGCTATCCGTGAGTTTATCAATGGAGAACCTTCCTCCTATAAGATATACGAGATGGAGCATCCGGATGTGCTGCTGTGGGCTGTCTGGGCTTTACAGCAGTATGCCAAGGAGACTTCGCGTGAAAATTGCCGGCAGATGTACGGTAATCTTCTCGAGGAGATTGTTGACTATATCCATGAACGCAGGCATGACAATCTCTTCCTGCACGAAAACGGACTGTTGTATACCAATGGCACCGAGAAAGCGGTTACCTGGATGAACTCTACCGCCAATGGCCGCCCGGTTATTCCACGTACGGGCTACATTGTAGAAGTGAATGCACTGTGGTACAATGCCCTGCGTTTTGTAGCCGATATGGTTCGGGAGGGGGGCAATGAAATTCTTGCCGATACACTGGACGCTCAGGCAGAAATCACCGGAAAGTCTTTCGTAGACGTCTTCCGCAATGAGTATGGCTATCTGTTCGACTATGTGGATGGTTATATGATGGACTGGAGCGTACGTCCCAACATGATATTTACCGTTGCCTTTGACTATTCTCCGTTGGATAGGGCCCAGAAGAAACAGGTGCTTGATATTGTGACGAAAGAACTGTTGACTCCGAAGGGCTTGCGTACACTGAGCCCCAAGAGTGGCGGATACAATCCGAATTATGTAGGTCCTCAGATTCAAAGAGATTATGCCTATCATCAGGGTACGGCATGGCCGTGGCTGATGGGTTTCTACATGGAAGCATATCTGCGTATCTATAAAGTGAGTGGCGTGTCGTTTGTAGAGAGATACCTCATCGGTATGGAAGATGAAATGACTTCCCACTGTATTGGCGCATTGCCCGAACTCTTCGATGGTAATCCTCCGTTTGTTGGAAGAGGGGCGGTGTCATTTGCCATGAATACGGCGGAAATCCTGCGTATCTTGAAGTTATTGTCTAAGTATAATTTATAATAGGAGGAACGAAGATGAAAGTTTTAATGTTTGGATGGGAATTTCCTCCCAAAATATATGGTGGTCTTGCGGTTGCTTCTTATGGAATAACTAAGGGATTAAGTTTGCAGGGTGATGTGGAAACTACTTTCTGCATGCCCAAGCCGACGGGCGAAGAAGAGGACTTCTTGAAGATAGTGGGCATGAACCAGGTGCCTATCGTGTGGCGTGATGTCGATTACAATTATTTGAAGTCGAGGCTGACGCGCAACATGACGCCGGAAGATTATTATTCTTTTCGTGACCATATCTATTCGGATTTCTCTTATATGCACGTCAATGACATAGGCTGCATGGACTTTGCCGGCGGTTATCCCGGCAACCTGCACGAAGAGATAAACAACTTCTCGGTGATTGCCGGAGTAGTGGCTCGCCAGCAGGAATTTGATATTATTCATGCCCACGACTGGCTGACGTATCCCGCCGGAGTGCATGCCAAGATGGTGAGCGGAAAGCCGCTCTGCATCCATGTCCATGCTACTGACTTTGACCGTTCACGTGGAAAAGTCAATCCTACCGTCTATTCTATGGAGAAGAACGGTATGGATTATGCCGACTGCATCATGTGCGTGTCCGAACTGACCCGCCGCACGGTTATTGAGCAGTACCATCAGAACCCCAAGAAGGTGTTTGCCATGCACAATGCCGTCTATCCTCTCTCGCAGGAATACCAGGACATTCCACGTCCCGACCATTCCAAAGAGAAGATTGTGACATTCCTGGGCCGTATCACCATGCAGAAGGGACCGGAATACTTTGTGGAAGCAGCTTCGCTGGTATTGCAGCGTGCCCGCAACATCCGCTTTGTTATGGCCGGTTCGGGAGATATGATGGATGCCATGATTAATCTGGCAGCCGAGCGGGGCATCGCCGACCGGTTCCACTTCCCGGGCTTCATGAAGGGAAAGCAGGTATATGAGGTTTACAAGAACAGTGATGTATTCGTTATGCCTTCCGTTTCCGAGCCTTTCGGTATCGCTCCGCTGGAAGCCATGCAGTGTGGGACTCCTTCCATCATTTCCAAGCAGTCGGGATGCGGTGAAATTCTTGATAAGGTCATTAAGACCGATTATTGGGACATTCATGCAATGGCCGATGCCATTTATTCCCTCTGCACTAATCCCGCTCTCTTCCAATATCTGCAGGAGGAAGGCAGGAAAGAAGTGGATGGAATCACGTGGGAAAAAGTAGGCTTGAGAATCCGCGCCCTCTACGAGGATGTGTTAAGAAACTATGGTAAATAACAAAAACAATAATAGAAATGAGAACTATCTGTCTTTATTTTGAAATACATCAAATCATTCATCTGAAACGTTACCGTTTCTTTGATATAGGTACCGATCATTATTACTACGATGATTATGCCAATGAAACCAGTATCAATGATGTAGCCGAACGCTCTTATATCCCGGCATTGAACACCTTGATTGAAATGGTGAAGAATTCCGGAGGTGCGTTTAAAGTGGCTTTCTCCATCTCGGGGGTTGCGCTGGAGCAGTTGGAAATATATGCACCGGCTGTCATCGACTTGTTGCACCAGCTGAATGATACCGGTTGCTGTGAGTTCCTTGCCGAGCCTTATTCCCATGGCCTTTCTTCTCTGGCCAACGAGGATTGCTTCAAGGAAGAGGTGATGCGTCAGAGCGCTAAGATGAAGCAAATGTTCGGTAAGGCGCCGAAGGTGTTCCGTAATTCCAGCCTGATTTATAATGATGAGATTGGTGCGATGGTGGCAGCTTTGGGATTCAAGGGTATGCTGACGGAAGGAGCCAAGCATGTTCTGGGTTGGAAGAGTCCGCACTATGTATACCATTGCTCTATGAATCCTAACTTGAAGTTACTGTTGCGTGATTTTAAGCTGTCTGACGACATCAGCCTGCGCTTCTCCAACTCCGAGTGGAACGAGTATCCTTTGTTTGCCGACAAGTACATCAACTGGATTGACGCTCTGCCGCAGGAAGAGCAGGTCATCAATGTCTTTATGGAACTCTCTGCTCTGGGTATGGCACAGCCGTTGTCTTCCAATATTCTGGAATTCCTGAAGGCTCTTCCATACTGTGCCAAGGAAAAGGGGATTACTTTCTCCACACCGACGGAAATCGTTACCAAACTGAAATCTGTTTCCCAGTTGGATGTTCCATACCCGATGTCTTGGGTGGACGAAGAAAGAGATACCAGCTGTTGGCTGGGTAATGTGATGCAGCGTGAAGCATTCAACAAGCTGTATAGTGTTGCCGAACGTGTCCATCTCTGTGATGACCGCCGTATCAAGCAAGACTGGGATTATCTGCAGGCAAGTAACAACTTCCGTTTCATGACTACCAAGCAAAGCGGTGTCGGTTTGAACCGTGGCATTTATGAATCTCCTTTTGATGCTTTTACCAATTATATGAATATTCTTGGTGACTTTATCAAACGTGTCGATTCTCTCTATCCGGTGGATATAGATAATGAAGAACTGAATGCATTGCTGACCACTATCCAGAACCAAGGTGCCGAGATAGAGGAACTGCATAAGGAATTGGAGAAAGCACAGGCCAAGTTAGAGAAGATAAAGGCTGCAGAAAAGAAAGAGAGCAAGGCTACAGCTAAATCTGCCGCAGAAAAACCGGCAAAGACCAAGGCTCCTGCCAAAAAGCCTGCCGCAAAGAAAACAACTAAAAAGGCTGCTGAATAATATCGGCAGCTTGTCCCATCAATCAAAAAAGCCTTCCGCTCAACAATGAGTGGAAGGCTTTTTTATGGAATATCTGTCAGTTACTTGTTGAAACTGGTGTATGTAACTTCTATTTTCAGCGGAGATTCCACTTCACCTTTTGCATTCTCTTTCGGGCCGCCTTTTAGTTTGGCATATCCCGGCTTAAGGTCGTTTTGGATACCGGTCATGGTTTTGTTACCGCTACTACTTGTACTGTTGTCATAGGTAATGGAAACCGGAATCAGCAATACCTTATCCCAGTCTTCATTTTCTTTGTTCCAAGTTTTCTCCCACTCTGTCTCATTCCAAGAACTGCCGGCTTTGTCTTTGGCGGCTTTCTTGGCAGCTTGTTTTTCGTTGATGCAAGTGGTAACCAAACGGGCTATGTTGCTGAATACATATTGATTAGTAGCAAATGCATTGTGGGTGGTTGTAAATGAGGTAATATTATCCCTGACTTTGTTCTCTTCAAAGAAGCTCTTCAAGTCCTGTTTACGTATCAACAGCACGTCATTGGGAGCACTCATGCTATATTCGTAGTCACTGTTTATATTGTAATTCGTGAAAGTCAGCTTCACGGCATTCAGGGTGTCATTGGTCAGTTTGTTGTATATTGAATCGTATGGCATGATAGCTTCGGTGAAGATACCGGCAGGAGATTTGATATAAGTGTGTTGGGGTTCGGCAGCCTTTTCCTTTATCAAATCAGAATTCATGAACTGGTTTGCCTGGATAACCTCTTTGGTAGAGGCAAATACAGTCTGCATGCTATAGAACAAAGAGTCTGTACCATCTTTTTTCTTCAGTGCTACACCGGTAGTATCATTTACGTGGTGGAAACGGAATTGCATATTTAAAGCCACATAATCCACATAGAGGATGGTTCCATCTCCGTAATCGCTCTTTACATATACTCCTTTGAAAATCTTGTCTATGAAAGTTGCGGCGTCTTTAAAGTATTCGGGATGCTCGCGATAAACCTTCAATATTCTGTCTTCGCCGAAAGTTTTCTTGTCCAATGGGAACGTCACATTGGGATAGAAAGTGTAATAACCGTTATTGTCTTTTTCAAATCTCACAGAGTCCGGAACAGACGTATCGAAAGCTGAATAAGCCTTACGTCCGAGCAGGGACTTGGGGTCGTACTTGTTGTAGTACTCTTCCGGATTGATATTGGTATAGCGATTTTTGTCCAGCTTCTTGTCCAATTCATAGATACTCATCCGGCATGCATTCAGGGAGTCGCCGAACCAACTGGAATAATAGACTGCAAGTTGCACTGAAACTACCGAGTCGGCAGTCATTGTACCAGTTGCCTTGATTGGATTTCCTTCACTGTCCCGTTCGGTCACTTTATACACTTCCGGAAGGGAGAAGTTTTCCGTACAGTTCAGCTCCGTAAGGAAACTTGTTTCGTAATAACCGAATTCCGGGTCGGAAAACTTGCCTATATAGCCGGTACTCGTTTTGGCAAATACAGAATCAACGGCAAATGAACGTGTTGTTACATTAAAAGTAGTAGTATGCGCTGACATGCCGTCAGAATCGGGCAACATACCCAGACCTAATGTTCCGGTGTTGTCATCGCATCCAAAGAAAGTCAGGACTGCCAAAAGCAATGTTCCCAGGTATCTTATTTTCATAGTTTTAACTGTCTAAATCGATTTTATTTTTGTTCTGTTTCCCATACCTTGTCGTAGAAGTCATTGCAGGCTTCAGCAAAGTTCTCGGGAGATTGATATTCCAATACCGGTTTTCCGGATTCGCGGGCATAGTTCAGTACTTCCTCATTGACGTGTTCGCTTTGCTGGATAATGCCGTCGGAGAAGTCAGCAGCCAGTTTGCAAAGTGCTGTGTAGTCAATGGGTTCCTTCAATCCTGCAATATCTTTCTTGGCGATGCCTTTCAACAATAGCTTGTTAGAGAAGTCTGCGTGGAAAGGTTGTTTGAAGTCATCTTCATAAAGGGAAAATATGACCTTGGCATCTCTGAAGGAAGGTTCGTCTTTATAGACTTTTTTGATGTACAGAGGCGCTAAAGCGGTCATCCAGCCGTGGCAGTGGATGATGTCGGGACACCAACGCAGTTTCTTCACCGTTTCCAGTACGCCGCGGGCATAGAAGATGGCACGGGCATCATTGTCTTCATACTCTTCACCATTTTCGTCTGTTACCTGCAAGCGGTTCTGGAAGTAGTCATCGTTGTCGATGAAGTATACTTGCATACGTGCAGACTGGATAGAGGCAACCTTGATGATGAGCGGGTGATCGGTATCGTCAATGATGAGGTTCATGCCGGAGAGTCGTATCACCTCATGCAGCTGGTTTCTGCGTTCGTTGATATTTCCCCATTTGGGCATAAACGTTCTGATTTCTCTGCCTTTTTCTTGAATAGCCTGAGGTAGGTTTCTGCCTACGAGGGACATTTCGGATTCTGAAACGTAAGGGGTAATTTCTTGGGTTATAAATAAAACCTTGTTCGCCTTTGTCATAATAACAATGTTCTCAATTATTCTGCAAAGATATAAAAAAAATCGGGCAATAAAGCAAACGGAGCCCGTCTATAATTCCTTATGAATTGTTAACTGCTTGTTATTCAGTGAGACAGCTGCTTCTGGAATTGCCGGAAAGTGTACTGAGTTTTGCATTAATTTGCGATATTTCTTCTTTATATGCTAAATAATGGTTTATTTTGCACCGCTTTTGCGAACAACCAAGTTATTATATAACCAATTAAAATGGAAATAGTACATACTATCAAGGACTTGCAGGCCGGACTTTCGGCTTTGAGAGCCCAGGGAAAGAAGGTAGGTCTGGTGCCTACGATGGGTGCTTTGCATGCCGGTCATGCCTCATTGGTGAAACGTTGTGTGGCAGAAAATGACGCTGCCGTAGTAAGCGTTTTTGTAAATCCGACCCAGTTTAATGACAAGAATGATTTAGTGAAATATCCCCGTACGCCGGAGGCTGATTGCTGTTTGCTGGAGGAGTGTGGAGCGGCATTTGTCTTTGCACCTTCAGTGGAGGAGATGTATCCGGAACCGGATGCCCGCCGTTTCAGCTATGCGCCGCTGGACACAGTGATGGAAGGAGCATTCCGTCCGGGACATTTTAACGGTGTCTGCCAGATTGTGAGCAAACTGTTTGATGCTGTGCAGCCGGATCGTGCCTACTTTGGCGAGAAAGATTTCCAGCAGCTGGCAATTATTCGCGAGATGGTCCGCCAGATGAAATATCCTTTGGAAATTGTAGGGTGTCCGATTGTGCGTGAGGAAGACGGGTTGGCTCTGAGCAGTCGCAATGCCCGTTTATCTGCCGAAGAACGTAAAAATGCACTGAAAATTTCGCAGACTTTATTTGAAAGTCGTACCTTTGGAGCTTCACATACGGTAGCTGAGACACAGAAGTTTGTGGAAGACACCATCGCAGCCGCCCCCGGATTGCGTTTGGAATACTTTGAGCTGGTGGATGGCAATACCTTACAGAAGATTACCGATTGGGAGGAAACTTCTTATGCTGTGGGTTGCATCACAGTATTCTGTGGGGAAGTTCGTCTGATTGATAATATCAAGTACAAAGAGCCTGCTGCCTTGTAATTTATAATTAGTAATTCGTAATTTATAAAGATATGATGATTGAAGTGTTGAAGTCGAAAATCCATTGTGCCCGCGTCACGGAAGCGAACCTGAACTATATGGGAAGCATTACGATTGATGAAGATTTGATGGATGCCGCCAACATGATTGCCGGCGAGAAGGTGTATATAGCCGACAATAATAACGGTGAACGTTTTGAAACCTACATTATTAAAGGCGAGCGTGGCTCTGGCAAAATTTGCCTGAACGGTGCGGCAGCCCGCAAGGTGCAACCTGATGACATCGTTATTATCATGTCCTACGCGCTGATGGACTTTGAAGAAGCCAAGTCGTTCAAGCCGACGGTGATTTTCCCCGACCCGGCAACGAACAAGGTGGTGAAGTAGTCTCCATATTGAAATATGGAAATAAAGCCCTGTTTGCAATTTATTTGTAAACGGGGCTTTGTTTTACTTCTGATTCTTCTCCGCAGGGTTCGTATGAGAATGAGGAGCCGATTTAATCTTGTCGAGTAAATACAGAATCTCAGTTTGGACATCGAAATTATATCTTTGGTAATCCTGATAGGTGGGCATCAAGTCTGGATAAAGTGTGTGGGCACACCGGTCTTTGCCCGGAAAGCATATTTGTATGGAGTTGGAGATAGAGCCTTGCATACCGGTATAGGGTAGCCGGAATAAGGTTTGTTCCATGTAGGTATTGGGGGCTTGTCCGCTGGGTATTCCTACAAGGGTAGCACCCATTTTCCACAGATAGAAAGTGTAGTGGAAAGCTGCACTGAAGGTACGTTCGTTGGTAATGACGTAAATGTGTTCCGGAGTATAGAGCGCCTTTCCTTGTTGCTTTCTCAGTTCTTCCGGCACACTGGATATACAGTTCTTGATGAAGTCGGTCCGTCGCTGTTCTATGTTTGTGGTGTCTGCTTCGTCCGTACTAAAAGTGTAGTCACCGTAGGCATAGTCTGTTCCGTATGCTTGGTTGAAATCCTGTAAGTTTGTCTGTAGTTTTTGCATGTAGAGGGGAGAGATGATACGATAGAATTCTATATCCATATCCGTTTGCAGGAAGTGGTCGCCGAACAGTTGGTAAAGTGTGGGTAGGACAATTGGAGTCCAGCCACCGCTATTGTTGCGCAAATCTATGATGAGGGTGGAGGAGGCTTCCTTCTTCATCTCTTTCAGCATATGGGCGAAAACTTCGGAAAGGGACGGGAGTTGCCGAATGGCTAGCAGGGTATCGGCGGGCATCTCTTGTTTCAGGATATCCCGATAATAGAATCCTATTTGCCGGTATAAATCTTTCAGCCCTTGTTTTTGCATATACTCAAAATTATCCCGTGCCATGATACTGTTGATATTGATGAGCATTATTTGCTTGTCGTTGTCTATGAACTGATAGGCCAGTTGTTTGTCTGTATAAGCTTTCCAACTGTTATTGTGTTGCATGGGTGTGTTTTGCACTTCCTGCCTTGACAATAAGGGAAGGGTTAATCCTCTTGATTTGCCGTCGGGAGTAAGAAGTGAGAGGTGAAGGTTGTCTTTCATTTCAGGGAAAAGCTGTCTCAAGAAATGTTCCGTAGGCATGGACCTGCATAGATTGGCATAACGGTCATATAGGTTTTCACTGGCTTGGATAGCGGCAGTGCGGGCCAGTACCTCTTCTAAAGAATCTCCGTTGATGGTTGTGATACGGCTACCTAACAAGTCTTTGTACGTTTCAGGGATTCCTTGAAGTATAATGCCGTCGGGGATGGTGCGTACTTCCAGTGCCAGGTAACGCTGATTTGCTTGTTGATTGGCTGTGGGAGGTAAAAGGTAGGTATGTCCGTCTTGCAGATTGGATAGGAAAATGCTTACCTTGTCAAAAAAGGTCTGTTTCGTACCGGGAGTCCGGCGTAACTCGTTCTCCAGATGGAAAGCTTGTTCGTAGAAGAATACTTTTCCTCCGAAGCCGCTGTAAGGGTCGGGATGGGTTGCTGCCAGTTCTTTTACCAGATACCGAAAGTCTGAGGCAAGGGAATCCCCGTTTAGGGGCTCTTGGGCGCTTGCCAATAGGGAAGCCAGACAGGGAAGGAGGGATAGATAAATACGTTTCATATTCTTGAAATATTTAAATTGTATGCTAGAAGGGGAAAGTAGAGGGAGAGGTTGTAGTAGAATAAAAAAGGTGGAGTTCGTATGTCTCCACCTTTCATGACAGATTCTTATTTTTTTAGCTGCTCATTC
>NZ_JBCNZM010000053.1:0-29362 GCF_040227615.1 Bacteroides sp. RTP31139st1_H2_RTP31139_211217
CTATAAGGCATTGGGGGGTGGCTGGCAAACCGAATGACGTGTGATTAAAGAAGACAGCAAGGGCGTGTATGTATCGAAATATTTGATGGTATATACACGCCCTTGTTCTATAATTGGCTTATTTCATCTAGGATTCTGTATTTAGAGTCTCCTTGTTTTCTTTCTTTTCCTTTGCCTTTTCTACTTCAAGAGCTACGTTTACGGCATTCATGCCTTTAAGGCCACGTTCGAGGTCGAACGTCACAATATTGTTTTCTGCTATATCTGTCAGCACATTATTAATGTGGAAAAAGTATTTTTCGACCCCGGATAAGTCCTTGATGAAGCCGAAGCCTTTCGATTCATTGAAAAACTCGATACGTCCTCTGCGGATGACCGGTTCTTCCTTGTCTTTTTTGGGAGTTGATATGACGATTTCTTCCAGCTTTATTTCTTCTTTGGGAGTGTTTTCTGCCGGAGGAGTAGAGGTTATCATGCCGTTTTCGTCAACATAGGCAATCATATCTTCAAAGCTATTGGCTTTGTTGGATAGTTTTTTTTCTTCTTTCTTTTTTTGTTTTTCAGCTCGTCGGGCGAGTCTTTTCTTTTCATTTTCACGCTTGTCTGCGGAGATGGATTTGGCCATGTATTTTTATTTATTGAGTTATAAAAAAAGCAGGGGGTATTGCTACAACACCTCCTGCTTTTGTCAGTAGTTAAGAATATTAATATCTTCTAGAGTTGTAACCGCCTCTTCTGTCGCGATTGCCGCCATTGGAAGGTCTTTCTTCGCGGGGGCGTGCCACGTTTACCGAGATTTGTTTGTGGTCAAATTCAGCACCGTTCAATTCGTCAATGGCTTTTTGGCCTGCTGCATCGTCCGGCATTTCTACGAAACCGAAACCTCTGGATCTTCTTGTTTCTCTGTCTGTAATGATTCTTGCAGAAGAAACTTCTCCGTACTCTGAAAATAAATCGTTTAAGTCAGCGTCTGTTGTGCTGAAATTTAAACCTGAAATGTAAATGTTCATTTGAAATTTTAATTAATTGTAATTATTAAATTGGAGTATGGAGAATAATTATGGAAGAGACCGCCTAATAATAGTTGTATATTAAAAGAAGAACAATGCGATAACGACTCGTAACTCAAACTTTGCGGCAAAGATAACACAATAAATCAGTTAATTGCTTTCTTCTCCTTTTTATTTTAGGATAAAAAACGATAAATGTCATTTTATACATTATTTCGGCCTCTCGTTTGCATATCTTACGAAAAAAAGCGAAATTTGCGACGCTTTTAAACGGAACTTTACTAACACCTTTAAATAATTAAGAGAAATGACTAAAAGTGCATTGCAAATTGCAAGGGCTGCCTATCAGCCCAAACTTCCGAAAGCGCTGAAAGGAACTGTTAAGGCTGCAGAAGGCGCAGCTACTCAGTCTGTTGCTGACCAGGAAGAAATCAAGAAATTGTTCCCCAATACGTACGGAATGCCTTTGATTAAGTTTGAAACTACCGATGAGGTGGTTAACTTCCCCGCAATGAACGTGGGTGTTATCCTTTCCGGTGGACAGGCTCCTGGCGGTCACAATGTGATTTCCGGTATTTTCGACGGTATCAAGAAGCTGAACAAAGACAGCAAATTGTATGGCTTTATTCTGGGTCCTGGCGGCTTGGTTGACCATAATTATATGGAACTGACTGCTGACATCATTGATGAATACCGCAATACGGGTGGTTTTGACATCATCGGTTCGGGCCGTACCAAGCTGGAAAAGGAAGAACAGTTTGAGAAAGGTTATGAAATCCTGAAAGAACTCGGCATCAAGGCATTGGTTATCATCGGTGGCGATGACTCCAACACTAATGCTTGCGTACTGGCTGAATACTATGCTGCCAAGAATTATGGCGTGCAGGTAATAGGTTGCCCCAAGACCATCGACGGTGACTTGAAGAATGATATGATTGAAACTTCTTTCGGTTTCGATACTGCTTGCAAGACTTACTCTGAAGTAATCGGCAACATCCAACGTGACTGTAACTCTGCTCGTAAATACTGGCACTTCATCAAGTTGATGGGACGTTCCGCTTCTCATATCGCTTTGGAATGTGCATTGCAGGTTCAACCCAATATGTGTATCATCTCTGAAGAGGTTGAAGCTAAGGATATGTCTTTGGACGACATCGTGACCAGCATTGCCAAGGTCGTTGCTGAACGTGCAGCCCAGGGTAACAACTTCGGTACGGTTCTTATCCCCGAAGGATTGGTTGAATTCATCCCGGCCATGAAGCGTCTGATTGCTGAGTTGAACGACTTCCTTGCTGCCAATGCAGAAGAGTTTGCTCAAATTAAGAAATCTCACCAACGCGATTATATCATCCGTAAACTCTCTCCGGAGAATGCGGCCATCTACGCAAGCTTGCCCGAAGGCGTGGCTCGCCAGTTGTCTCTGGACCGCGACCCGCACGGAAACGTACAGGTATCTCTGATTGAAACAGAAAAGTTGCTGTCCGAAATGGTTGGCACTAAGCTGGCTCAGTGGAAAGAAGAGGGCAAGTTCGTAGGCAAGTTTGCTGCACAGCACCACTTCTTCGGTTACGAAGGACGTTGCGCTGCTCCGTCTAACTTCGACGCTGACTACTGCTACTCTTTGGGTTATGCAGCATCTGCATTGATTGCTAACGGAAAGACCGGTTACATGTCTTCTGTACGCAACACTACTGCTCCTGCCGAAGAATGGATTGCAGGCGGTGTGCCCATCACTATGATGATGAACATGGAACGTCGCCACGGTGAAATGAAGCCAGTTATCCAGAAGGCTCTGGTGAAGCTGGACGGTGCTCCGTTCAAGGCATTCGCTGCTCAGCGTGACCGTTGGGCTATGGAAACAGACTACGTTTATCCAGGCCCTATCCAGTACTTCGGTCCGACAGAAGTTTGCGACCAGGCTACGAAGACTTTGCAGCTGGAGCAGGCTAAATAAGTTGATGCATCAACAAGT
The DNA here is from genome assembly GCF_040227615.1 of Bacteroides sp. RTP31139st1_H2_RTP31139_211217. Taxonomy (NCBI): domain Bacteria; kingdom Pseudomonadati; phylum Bacteroidota; class Bacteroidia; order Bacteroidales; family Bacteroidaceae; genus Bacteroides; species Bacteroides sp. RTP31139st1_H2_RTP31139_211217. Next base: position 2,983 of record NZ_JBCNZM010000053.1, read on the forward strand.
TGACAATAAAACGGAGGGGCGGTTCATTCCGCCCTTTCTTTTCCTTTGCTCATGGCAACCAAGACCTCCACAAATATCCGGCGTAAAACTACTGCCGCCCGTCGTTCTTCCTCTCCGCGGAGCAAGAAGAAAATGCAGCCACGTACCATGCCCGTATGGTTGCGCAATCTTTTGGCGGTCTGTATCATTCTTGTTTTTTCTACCGGCTTTTACTGGTTTTTCATTCGTCCTTATGCTTATCGCTGGAAGCCTTGTTATGGTCAGAAAGGTTACGGTGTATGTATGCCTTGCAACTATGAGGTGCATGGCATAGACATATCCCACTATCAGGGAAAGATAGATTGGGAACTCCTGACACATAATAGAGAAGCCCAATTTCCCATTCACTTTATTTTTCTGAAAGCTACCGAAGGCGGCGATCATGGTGACGATACGTTTACGCAGAACTTCGGCCAGGCGCGTAAATACGGTTTTATCCGTGGTGCCTATCATTATTTTATCCCTAAGACCGATGCCCGCAAGCAAGCCGATTTCTTTATCCGTACCGTGCAGCTGGCAAAGGGAGACCTGCCTCCCGTACTTGATGTGGAGACTACCGGCAAGCAGTCACCGCAGGAACTTAAAACGGCAGTCAAGACTTGGCTGGATAGGGTAGAGGCGCATTACGGCGTAAAGCCTATTCTTTATACTTCCTATAAATTCAAGAAACGCTATCTCAGCGATTCCATTTTCAATGCTTATCCTTATTGGATAGCCCATTATTATGTAGATTCCGTGCGTTATGAGGGCAAGTGGCACTTTTGGCAGCACACGGATGTAGGCACTGTGCCCGGTATTGAAGAAGAGGTGGATTTGAACGTCTTTAATGGTACAATGGAGGAACTTTTGGAGCTTACGTTGAAAACTCCTTGTATAGAACGCTAAAGGTCAACTTTAGCTTCCTGATATTGACCTTTAGCTTTTTAGTATTGACCTTTATTATTTTTGGAATTTCACTGCTGCCCACCGGTTCTTCTCACGATGGTGGACAAAGTGCAGCCCGTTGCGTTCGGCTTCTTCGCGGATGACGGGAATGTCATCTATGTAGAAACCGCTCATCAACAATTCCGCTCCGGGATTCATGCGGGCTATGTAGTGCTTCATATCTGCCAGGAGGATATTGCGGTTGATGTTGGCGATAACCATATCAAAAGGACCTTTGCTTTCCAGAGAGGAGGCATCGCCTTGGGATACGGCAATATTGTCCACTCCATTCAATTCTATATTTTCGAGGGAGTTGCGCACACACCATTCATCTATGTCGATAGCTGTACAAGGGGAGGCTCCACGCATGCGTGCCAGTATGGCAAGGATGGAAGTCCCACAACCCATATCGAGCAATGCTTTGCCTTGCAGGTCACTATCCAGCAGTTCGCCTATGATGAGGCTTGTTGTCTCGTGGTGCCCTGTGCCGAATGCCATTTGCGGATTGATGACGATGTCATATTCTGCTTGTGGGACATCGTTGTGAAAAGTGCTGTGAATGACACAACGGTCTCCGATAACGATGGGCTGGAAGAAGTTCTTCTCCCATTCCTCGTTCCAGTCTTTGTCTTCGGCTTCTACGAAATTATATTCTATCTGTGTATCGGGCAGAGGGAAGTCTGCAAGTGCTTCTTTGAGTAGAGATTCGTTATACAGCTCTTTCTGTATATAGGCAGTGATACCGTCGGTCTGCTCAACAAAACTTTCAAAGCCAGCTTCACCCAAGACTCCGGAAAGTACATCGTTGACTATTTCTGTGCACGGAACAGTGCGGAATGTAAATTCTAAATATTTCATCGGAATATGATTGTTTGTTAAATGCAGAAGAAGATTTTAAAGAACAAATCTATTTCTGCGTATCTTTGTTTTCACACTGCAAAGGTAATGTAAACCGAGGGCAGAATAAAATGAACTTGTTCATTTTTTATGCGGAAGTGCCGCTTGCCTCGTCAAAAGGCGGGGTATTTAGGGAATTCCCTATAAATCTTTGGGGAAAATCTGCTGCATGGGATAAAATCCGGCGTTATCTTTGTGACGTGAAGAAATAGATAAACGTAAAATCCATAAACCAAACTAATATGAAAAAGATTGTTTTTTTATCGCTTTTTGCCTTGTGCCTCCCATGGACACTGGTGGCACAAAGTATAGATGACGACCTTTACTACACTCCTTCCAAGAATAAGGAAGAGAAAAAAGAAGAGGTGAAGCAGGAGAAGAAAGTCGCTGCTCCCGTAGAAGAGATTGTAGTAAAGTCGAATGTACCGACCACTGTCTATTCATCGCCGGGAAGCACTACTGTTGTAGTAAAAGACCGTAAGGGAAACACCCGCGATGTGGACGAATATAACCGCCGTTATGACTCCCGCGACAATGATTTCGTGATGGAGAACGATACCCTTTACATCAATGAAAAAGAAGATGACGGCCTGGACGGCGAATGGGTGAACGGTGAATTTGAAGGTTCGCAGGATGATTACGAGTATGCTACCCGTATCATCCGTTTCCGTAATCCCCGTTATGCCATCAGCATCAGCAGCCCGCTATATTGGGATGTGGTCTATGGCTTGAATTCCTGGGATTGGAACGTGTATACCGACGGATTATATGCATATGCTTTCCCTACATTCACCAACCGCTTGTGGTGGGATTGGCGCTATAACTCTTATGGTTGGGGCGGCTATCCTTACTATGGCTGGGGATGGAACAGCTGGTACGGTCCGAGCTGGAGCTTTGGCTGGGGCGGCTGGTACGGCGGTGGCTGGTGGGGACATCATCATCACCATCACTATCATCCCGGATATTATCCCGGTGGCGGTGGTCATTGGGGAGGCGGCCATTGGGGAAATGCATATACCAATAGACGTTCTTATGGTCCGAGCCGTTCTTCTTATGCCGGAAACAGAGTATCGTCCTCTACTTCCCGCCGTTCTTCTACTGTAAATGGAGGGCAGACTGTACGTCGTAGCAGTACTACTTCCGGTCAAGTGAGACGTAGCAGTACCGGTACGTCAACCCGTCGGGTGGTAGGCACAAGAAGTTCGTCTACAGTTCGTTCAAGTTCTTCTGCAACTCGCTCAAGTGTAAACCGTTCGAGTGCGGCTTCTACCCGCCGTTCCACTTACACCCGTCCAAGCAGTACGCGTAGTAGCTCATATAATAGTAGCGTAGAAGGAGTTCGTAGCAGTCGTTCTTCCGGTGTACGCTCTTCTGTTGGAACTTCCACTCGTAGCAGGACTTCATCGACTTATAACAGAGGTTCAAGCGCCGCACCGGCACGCAGCTACTCCAATGACAACAATCGTAGCAGCAATCGTTCATATTCTGCTCCAGTACGTTCATCCAGTAGCACCCGTTCTTCTTCCAGCTTCTCTTCAGGCAGTAGCTCACGTTCCAGTTACTCCAGTGGTGGTGGCGGTGGTGCCAGTCGTTCCAGTGGCGGCGGTGGTTCCAGAAGACGGTAAGTATAAGTATGTTTTAATCTAACAAGACTAAGAATTATGAAGAAGATAACCATGATAGCCCTTGCTATGTTTACAGCTGTAGGCGCAGGGGCACAGACAATATATGATGCAACGAATATTGCACAGAAGGAATTGAATGGAACCGCCCGTTTTGTCGGAATGGGCGGAGCTATGGGAGCATTGGGTGGTGATATTTCTACCATAGGAACCAATCCTGCCGGTATCGGTATTTATCGTAGCAATGATGCTATGCTTACCTTTGGCTATTCAATGACGGGCACAGAAAGCAATTATGTAGGTAATAAATTTGAAACGAACAAGAACCGCTGGAGTTTTGATAATGCCGGTTTTGTGATAGCTTCGAAGATAGGCAATCATACTCCTTTGCGGTATGTGAATTTTGGTTTTAATTACCACAAATCAAAGTCATTCTATAAGAATATGACGATGCAGGGGGTGATGGGAAGCATAGATAATCAATATGTATCTCAAGTGCGGAGTATGGCGCAGCAGGCTACGGATGCAGCTTATGCGTTCTATCATCGTCCTCAATATGATTACCCGGATCAAGGAGCTTATTTGGACTATGGTCGCAAGGATATTTATCAACATAATTATGCTGGATGGCTGGGGACTATGGGGTATCAAGGTGCACTTGTTCTTGAGGATATAGAAAGTGAGGACTATAATACTTATCTTCCTTATATTCCTTCCGAAGCGGATGCTTATTTCTTGTCGCGTGAGCGTGGCGGTATTGACCAATATGATTTCAATATCTCCTTCAATATAAATGACCGTTTTTACTTTGGTGTTACTCTGGGTGCTTACGATGTGGATTACAACAAATATTCTCTCTATAATGAAATGTATGCCTACAAATGGGAGGGCGACGGGCAGATTTATGAGGAAGGCTACTCTTTGGAGAGCTTTAACCGTATACACGGTTCGGGTTTCGACTTCAAATTCGGTGCCATCTTCCGGCCGATTGAGGATTCTCCGCTTCGTATAGGTTTGGCTGTGCATACTCCTACTTATTACAAACTGACTTATACTACGGGAGCGTTGCTGACTTCGGATTTGTTTTTACCGAATGAGGCTGGGGATGAAACTCTTACTCGTACCACTGTGGATACTTATTCTGCATTAGGCGGTAGAGATATGGACCGTGATTTTAAGCTGCAAACCCCGTGGGTATTTAATGCAAGTTTGGGCTATACAGTCGGTAATAATCTGGCTTTGGGAGCTGAATATGAATATGAGGACTACTCAAGCATGAAGTTCAAATATCCTGAAGGTGACGAGATGGCATGGGAAACGGGTGAGGCTGACCTCTGTATGAAGGGGGTAAGTACGCTTCGTTTAGGAGCAGAATACAAGCCGATACCTGCTTTCTCTCTGCGTGCCGGTTACAATTACAGTACTGCAGCCTATAAAAAGGATGCTATTAAGGCATTGCCTTCCAATTCTATAAATACAGATACGGATTTTGCCAATAGCAAATCGATGAATACTTTCACTTTAGGTATCGGTTATCGCTTTTCTTCGTTTTATGCGGATTTGGCTTATAAATTCGATACTTATAAATCTGATTTCTATCCGTTTTATAATGATATAAACGGCTTGGTAACACCGCCAACAACGGAAGTTACCAACACTCGCAGTAAAGTGCTATTTACATTGGGCATGCGTTTTTAGAAGAACAATTTTCATTGCAGATAACCTTTCATTGTCAATACCTTAGGGTATAAAAGAACTCCCCGGAATGTACAAATACATTTCGGGGAGTCTTGTGTTATAGGGGAGGGATTACAGATACCATGCCACGCCAAATGAATAGGGAGATACTTCCGGTCCCTTGTCTTTCTGGAATAATCCGTATGTGGAGTAGCGCAGGTAAATGCCGATATTACCATAACCGGCTTGTGCCAGCAGGTTTATGCCGACGGGCTGCACATACATACCTTTGCCTACGGTTTTCTTCTTGCCTCCGTTGATGTGTGAGAATGACTTCACGCTGTGACGTATCTCAAATTCGGGACCGGCATTGAAGAACACTTTGTTTCTTCCCACTCTTTGCTGCCATTCCATCAATACGGGTACACGGAAGAAGAAATGGCGCAGACGGCTTTTATTGTAACTGGTGTCTTCGTTGCCTGCGGTGAAGATGCTGGTTCCGTTTTCCTTCAGCAAGGCATAGTTACCGTCGATATTGAAAGAACGGTATCCCCAGCTGACTCCCAGGTTGATTCCCCAATGCGGGTTCTTCTTGAAGTTGTGATATACGGAGAGGATGTTGAAGCCGAATTCCCATGACTTGGATAAGTCGAGTCCCATCTTGTCGCTTGCTCCGAAGGAAAGGAAGTCGTTAGCCAGCCGGCTGTAGCCAATATACAGACCGGAACAGTGCGGTTCGTAAGCATTGTATCTTCTCTTTTTGGGGATGAATGGCAGGGCGTCGAGGAAAGTGCGCTTGTCTGCATCCACTTTCTCGAGATAGACTCCTTCATAAATTTGTACTTCTTTCTTTTCTCCGTCTTCCAACTGCTCTTCGTACACCTTGATGCGCATGTCTCCTTTTCCTTTCCGGATGATGATGGAGTCGCCTTGTGTCTGTACTGTAGCTTTCTGTTCAGGGTCAGTCTGTTGTTGTGCTGCCATGCGGCCGGCCGGCACAGCAAGCAGGCAGGCCAAAATCATAATTCTGGTTTTCATATCGTATATTGTTTTTAGTGTTATTCCGATTTGTAAAGCATATCCATCATTTCCTTTTCACTGAGCAGACCCTCTATGTAAATCAAAGTGCCCATGGAGTCTTTTCCTATCTTGAAAATGATGTAGCGGTTCAGCTTCTTTCCATTGCGTTCCACCTCTTTCAGTTGGTAATAAGCGCTGCGCAGCACACCGCTTTCCATTACCTCCTGCGCCTTCTTTGCGTTATCTTGCTTGTCGTGTACAATGGCCTGCTGAATTTCCCGGCGATAGGGGGATACATTCTTGAACACAAGGCTCTTGTAGGTAGTCATGCGGTAAGATTTCAGGATACTGCCGTTCAGTTCTACCCTGGTCACGTCCTTTTGCTCGCCATACTTGCTGAATAGGTCGGCTATTTGCAGTCTCTCTTGTGCATGTACAAAGGCTGGCAGGCAAATCAGCAGGGAAAAGAGGCACAGACTACGTATGCAAATCAGTATAGATGTTTTCATAACCTTGTTATATTAGTGTTGAAACAGTAAGTTGCTTAAATCTTCATCCGTGAAGCTGGCGTTCTGCAGGGCTTCTAGTGCTTTGGCTTCCACCAGTTTCTCGTCTGTATACCGCTGGCCGTCGATGACGACATAATTTTCGGGAACACCGGAAAGCGGAAATATAATCTTAGCTACCCCGAGAAGCAGGAGCAATCCGGCGGCAATGCCGCTGACAGCATAGAATGTGCGATAGAGGCGGGAAGGCTTTCGCTGTGTGGGTACTTCCTTTGCCGATTCTGTTGTTACGGATTTTTCCTCTGTCGGTTCTGCCATTGAAGTTGCTTCCCGGTTCAGATAAGCGAATAGCGGGCGGTACGTTTGCAGGTGCTCCGGCACTTCCTCTTCGGTAAAGAAACGGCGCAGTTCACGCTCTTCTTCGCAGGAAGTTTCCCCTTCGAAATATTTATCCAGCAGTTCATCTATCTTCATGGCTCATTTCTCCTTTCTTTTCTTTCTTGTATGGTTCGCAGGTAAACGTCTCTCACTTTCTTCCGGGCTCTTGACAGATTGCTGCGGATGGCTTCCGGTCCGCATCCCGTGATTTCGGCGATTTCGTCCGTTTCGTATCCTTCGATGTCCTTCATCCGCATGATGGTGCGTTGAAGATTGGGCAGCGAGTCGATGATTTCGTGCATCAGACGGATTTCATCTTTGATTTCCAACAGCCGTTCCGGTGTTCCGGTGGGGGATGCCGCCTGCACTATGTCGAGAGATAGGGTGTCGTTGCGTTTGCAGCGCCACATATCTATACAGATGTTGTGCGTCAACGTCATGGCAAATGCTTCGATGCTCCGGTATTGCTCCAGTTCAAGCCTTTTGTTCCATAGCTTGAGCAGTACCTCCTGGACGGCATCTTCTGCATCCTCCGGTTCGTCGGTCAACTTCCGTGCATAGTTCAACAGCTTGGCACGGAGTGGAAGAACGGTTATTTTGAATTCTTTGAGTTCCATTTACACAGATAAGACGAATGGGAAATACAAACGTGACATTGTAAAGTGAAAAAAGTTGGAATAAAAAAAGGGACTTACTAACATTAGCAGTCCCTTTTCTTCACATTACTATAAAAGTATAGGATTATTTCTTGAAATAGCGGTTGTACAGACCTTCGAAACCTTTACCGTGACGGGCTTCGTCCTTAGCCATTTCGTGAACGGTATCATGGATAGCGTCGAGGTTCAATGCTTTGGCACGGGTAGCGATACGCTTCTTGTCTTCGCATGCACCTGATTCTGCGTTCATTCTCTTTTCGAGGTTTGTCTTGGTGTCCCATACGCAGTCACCCAGCAGTTCAGCGAATTTAGCAGCGTGTTCTGCTTCTTCCCAAGCGTAACGCTTGAAAGCTTCTGCAACTTCAGGATAGCCTTCACGGTCTGCCTGGCGGCTCATTGCCAAGTACATACCAACTTCTGTACATTCGCCCATGAAGTGGTTGTTCAGGTCTTTAATCATTTCGTCGTCGCAACCTTTGGCTACGCCGATTACGTGTTCGTCGGCAAATACCAGCGGGCCGTCAGCTGTTGCTTCTTCAACTTCTACGAACTTGCTTGCGGGAGCTTTACACAATGGGCACTTTTCGGGAGCTGCATCTCCTTCGTATACGTAACCGCATACAGTACATCTAAATTTTTTCATTTTCTCTCAGATTTTAATTAGTTGAATTAGTTATTCTTTGTTGTTCTTAAACGTTCTTCTTCTATGCAATGTTTACAGATTCCTTTATAATAGTAGTGGATTTCCTGCACATCGTGCCCGTCCATATCCATGTCGACCACCTTCTTGACGTTGTTATTGCACATCAAGTCATAAATCTTTCCGCAACGCTTGCACAAGAAATGGCCGTGCGGGCTGGTATCGGCATCATAACATGTGTTACGCTCGTCGATAGTCAGGGTTTGTGCGGCACCTTGCTCGCTCAGTAGTTTCAAGGTATTGTATACCGTTGTTTTAGACAGTGTCGGTATGGAGGGAGACAGTGCCGTATAGATTTCATCCACCGTGGGATGCGTACGATGCTCTATCAAGTAATTCATGATGGCTATGCGCTGTACTGAAGGCTTGATATTATGATTCTGCAATCGTTTTACTACATCCATATAATCTAAAGTTTCAAACTTGTAATTATTACATTTTTAATTCACTTGCAAAGATAGGAAGTTCCTATAATTCTCCAAAAGATTTTTGGAAAATTTTTAGTTGCGGTCATTAAAATTGTTTATATATGTTCCTCTTCTTGTAGGCAGGTTGCCGTATTTTTGCCATAAAAGCGAAGGCAGGATGCACCCGGCTTCAGTCGGTTTCTCGTGCCGATATAGAGAAAACGTTTTTCTCTTATCTCTCTTAATCAGAATTTTGCCGTATCTTTGCACCGAATAAATAATATAGCATCCTTATGAATTACGGATATGTAAAAGTAGCGGCGGCTGTGCCCCGTGTCAAGGTGGCTGACTGTAAGTTCAATGCCTCAGAGATTGAAAAAGAGATTATTATAGCCGACGGGAAAGGTGTGCAAATCATTGCTTTCCCCGAGTTGTGCATTACCGGATATACCTGTGGCGACCTCTTTGCCCAACAACTTCTGCTCGAAGAGGCAGAAATGGGATTGATACAGATTCTGAACAATACGCGCCAGATGGATATTATCTCGATATTGGGCATGCCCGTCGCACTGAACGGCGTGTTGCTGAATGCGGCGGTTGTCATTCAGAAGGGGAGAGTGCTGGGCGTTGTCCCGAAGACTTATCTTCCCAATTATAAGGAGTTTTATGAGAAGCGCTGGTTTACTTCCGCATGTGATGTGGCAGAAAACAGTGTGCGCCTTTGCGGGCAGATTATTCCGATGGGGAGAGACCTGCTGTTCGAAACGGCGGATACCACTTTCGGAGTGGAGATATGCGAGGACTTGTGGGCACCCATACCGCCCAGCTCCACGCTGGCGCTGCAAGGTGCGGAAATCTTGTTCAATCTTTCGGCCGACAATGAAGGTATCGGCAAGCACAATTATCTGCGCTCGCTCATCAGCCAGCAGTCGGCACGATGCATTGCCGGTTATGTATTCAGCTCATGCGGTTTCGGAGAATCCACTACGGATGTGGTGTTTGCCGGCAACGGACTGATTTATGAGAACGGGACTCTGCTGGCGGCAAACGAACGCTTCTCTTTCGAAGGGCAGGTGGTCATCAGTGAAATTGATGTGGAACACTTGCGTACGGAGCGCCGGGTGAATACGACCTTCGCGGCTTGCCATGCAAATTGTGTTTCGGCCCTTCCGGTACGAATCTCTACGGAGTATGTCAACAGCAGGGATTTGAACCTAACACGTACTTTTGAACCGCATCCATTTGTTCCGCAGGGGATAGCGTTGGACGAACGCTGTGAGGAGGTATTCTCCATCCAGGTGTCCGGACTGGCGCAACGTCTGGTGCATACTAAAGCGAAGAGTGCCGTTATCGGCATTTCGGGTGGACTGGATTCTACGCTGGCGCTGCTGGTTTGCGTAAAGACTTTCGATAAGTTGGGATGGTCCCGCCAGGGTATTGTCGGTGTCACCATGCCGGGATTCGGAACGACCGACCGTACTTACACGAATGCCATCGACCTGATGAACTCCCTCGGTGTGACTGTCCGCGAAGTCAGTATCAAGGAGGCCTGCATACAGCATTTCAAAGACATAGACCATGATGTCCATGTGCACGACGTGGTTTACGAGAATGCGCAGGCACGGGAGCGTACCCAAATCTTGATGGATATTGCCAACCAGACCTGGGGAATGGTTATCGGTACGGGCGACCTTTCGGAACTTGCTTTAGGATGGGCCACTTACAACGGCGATCACATGTCGATGTACGGTGTGAATGCCAGCGTCCCCAAGACTCTGGTGAAGCACTTGGTGAAATGGGTGGCAGAGCATGATATGGACGATGCTTCACGTGCTACCTTGCTCGATATTGTGGATACTCCCATCAGCCCGGAACTGATTCCGGCAGATGAGAACGGTAATATCCAGCAGATTACCGAGGATTTGGTGGGGCCGTATGAGCTTCACGACTTCTTCCTTTATTACTTCCTGCGCTGCGGTTTCCGTCCTTCCAAGATATTTTTCCTGGCAGCACGCACATTCAAGGGGATGTATGATGAAGAAACCATCAAAAAATGGTTGCAGACTTTCTGCCGTCGTTTCTTCAACCAGCAGTTCAAGCGTTCCTGTTTGCCGGATGGTCCGAAGGTGGGCAGTATCTCTCTGAGTCCGCGCGGTGATTGGAGAATGCCGAGCGATGCTTCGTCGGAGATGTGGCTAAGGGAGGTGGAAGGACTCTAATTCTTTACTTCGGGTATTCCGTAATATCGATATGGGTATTTGATGACTGCATCTTGTTTGCATTCTTGCTGCATGTATTTTGCAGTGCGACTGCAAACGTGTTGCAGTATCACTGCATAACTGTTGCAGTCGTACTGCATATCGGTGTGCAGTGCCACTGCATACATTTTGCAGTAATAAGCTGTTGATTAATAACTAGTTGTAAAAGTAGGGATATGCTGCGTGTATGGAAAAGTGCAGCTTAGTTTCGTTTCCCGTAGTATCGTTTGTAGATTTTTTTGTATTCCTTTCCCTTTTTGAAACTATCCAGCCATGTGTTGAGGCTGTCCAGCAGGATAGGGGACTGTTTGCTTACTCCCCAGGAATAGAATTGCGTGAAGCTGATGGCGGTATTGATGTCTATTTGAGGAATGCTGTCGGCTGCGGTACGGGCAATGCTTTCGTCGCATACGGCATAGTCGATGTCTCCATGGGCTACCAAGGCAATCAGTTGTTCGGAACCGTACTTCTCTATTTCCTCAACGTAGATGGTGTCGCCTATCTCATTTCCCAGGTTGCGGATGCGTAGTATGGAAGGGGAGCCTTTCACTACGTGCAGTGTCTTTCCAGCCAGGTCCAGTTGGCTTTTGATGAATAATGACGAGTCGGAAATATTCTCAAGCTTGCGTTGCACCAGCACTTGCTTGTTCAGCACAATAGGGGTGGTAAGCAGCAAGGAGTCTTTCAGCTCACTGGTGGCGAGGATGCCGTAGGCAATCACGTCATATTGCCCGTCGGCCAGGCCTTCCAGCCGCTTGTTGAAGCTCATTTCCGGTGATATGGCCGCTTGCAGCCCGTGGTCGCGTGCAAAAGCTTCTATCAGCTCGTAGTGGAAACCGGACAAGGTGTCATCATCCACATAGAAACTGATGGAGTTGTATTCCGTCGAAGCATGTATGATGCCTTCGGCAGCTATCTCGGCATAATCGCGCGGATGACCTTTCGGTTTCTCTTCTTTCTCGATGAGATAGTGGGCAATGAGAGCCGCTGCAATTCCCAGAAGTGCGTATTTGAGCAGTCTGCTTTTCGTCATACAGTCATCTGTTAATCATAGAAATTCCATGAGACGCCAATTTTGAACAAGCGCGGATTGATGGGGTAGTGCGGCACCAGGAAGGAATTGGCGCTTCCCATACCCGCGTTGACGTGATACATCATGGCAAAGATACGCGTCCGCTTCAAGTGCAGGTTGGCATATACGTTTACGATGGGGTAACCGCCTATTTCCACCAAATCGTCCGTAGGTTGCAGATGGAACTGCTGGACGCCGGGTGCATAGGCAGGTGCGTTGTACTTGGTGAAGTAACGGACATCGGCACCCAACTGAACGGTCAGCACCTTCTTGGCGAGTTTAGCCAGTATGTAGAAGTTATGGTAGAGCGAGAGTTGGGGCAATGGAAGTACTGTTTCATTGCTCGTCTTCTGCCAGGTCACCTCATTGTCCAGGTGGAAGACACCGAGGCGGAAGTCTTGTTTCAGTGTGGCGGACAGCACTTGTATGTTGCCTCCGTTCTGTTCGGGCAGGGCGCTTTGGTTGAAGTAGGTGTAGTTCTTGATATTCTCTACGCCGGCACGGAGATTGGTTCCCCAACGGGAAATGTTCAGCTCGCCTTCCACACGCGTACGGAATTCCTTGTCCATGTTGTCGTTGTCCCAGTTGTAGTGGTTGGAGTGGTAATGGCGCATGTAGAAGGAAGGAAGCGTGTTGCTCACATAACCGCGGGCGTAGAAGTTCACCGTATCTTTCCATAGACGGAAGTTCAGGTCCAGATTGGCGTTGACGCGGAACTGCCCGATGGCTTTGTCTACCAACCCCACTTCACCGTTTACGTTGTAGTGCAGCAGTTTGCCTTCGCGCTTGGCGAGTTCGCCACCCAGGAAGATTTCCTGCTCGGTGTAGCGGATGCGGCGCATGTCGGTAAGTGTGTCCGTATTCATCAGGTCGTACCGGCTGAACTTGTGGGAGATATAAGCCGTAAGTCCGGCTTTGGCGTATTTGTTGAAACCTTCCAGCAAGGCTATTCCGAACACGTTCTTTACACTGAATGCCGTGGTGGAGTCGTTGCTGTAATTCTTGTAAAGCTTGTAGTCTTCCGGGAAGAATCCTTCGGGCTCGCTTCCCGAACGGAATTGGTGTCGCGACCGCTCTACTTTCAAGGTATGGATAAAGCTGGTGACGGGGACGAACTCTTCTTCGAAAAGTGAGTCGTTGTCTGCGGTAGAAACAGACGGCAGGCTGTCATTGGCAGCTGCAAGTGTGCTGACCGATTTTGATGCTATGCTGTCGTTTGGCAATGCTATGTCGTTGTTCGAATCGGATATTTCGGCTTCAGAGGACGGGGAGGATGAGGCTTTGGGTGCGGATACCGTCGGTTTGCCTTCTTGTGTGTTCCGTACTCTCCGCGTAAAACCAAGACGATAGCGCTGTGTCAGATAGATATAAAAATCCTTGTTACGGTTGGAACTCTGTTCCAATTTGACCGGAATAGTGGTGGACTCGTACTCTTTCTTTCCTCCGGACATGTTTTCGGGACGGGTGATGTATTGGTCGTCTGCAATACCGCCGTTCTCGTTCATCTTCAGGAAAAAGTTGTTGTAGACTGCTTGTACCTGGTATTTCTCGCCGATATAGCTACCGAACAGACCTGCATTGAAGTGCGAGGTGGACTGGTTCTGGTAATAACCGCGTCCGTACAGATAGTCGATGTTAAAGCCAAATGCCAACTGCTTGTTGACGTTGACGGAGAAGTAGGACTTGAAGCGTTCTTCACCGTTCACTTTGCTGCCGGCTTTGTAGTAGGTAAGATTGGTGTAAGGCACGTTGCTGTTGGTGAAAAGCACCTGGTCGGGACGTGTGAAAAAACTGGAGAAGGGAGCCATGAAGATGGTAGGTTCGCTTTCCTCCCGTTCGAAGAACAGACGTGAGAGGCGTGGAGAACCTAAATTTCCCAAGTAGTTGTAATGGCCGAACATTCCTTCCACCAGATTGGTGCTCTGGAAGTTGAGGCTGGCTGTGTCGGCAGGTATGATGGTACGGTTGCCCAGTGTCTCACTTAGTTTCCACATGTAAAGCTTGGGTGGAAGACTTTGAATCTCAGTATTGGTACTGTCTTCCAGATTGTCCGGCTGGGTATTCGGGTCAATCTGGTTACCGAACCGGTCGCGATTGTTCATCGGGTTTAAGGTGTTTTGCGCCATAGCCCCCCATATCCCTATAACGGACAGAAATATATATGTCAGTACAATTCGTCTCATAATTAGGCGCAAAGATACAATAAAAAATTATTTGCTTACTGAATTCAGCCTTTTTTGCTTCTTTTAAACTGTCTTGTTTTCTGTTTTGTTCTATACTGCTTCCGGTTCTCTGCCCTTGAATCCATACTTTTTCCGGCTTGAAATGAAATAAGCCCTTGCAATAAATCAATATCACAAGGGCTTATCCGTTTTCCTTTATCTCTTATTCTGGCGTAAAGTTCCTCCTCTTATGGGGAGTGGCTTTACATAGCCTTTCATTTCATTTCCTGAATAAGTTCCATTCCTTTCTTGATAGCTTCTTCGTTCATCGGTATCAAGTGGTGGTGGCGTTCGGGCAGTGTCTTCTTCAATCCTCTGAGTACACTGTCCAGTGTAACCATCGGCTTGATTTTCAATAATCCACCCAATACAATCATGTTGAATGCCTTGGCGTTGTTCATTTCATTGGCGGCATCCATGGCGTTGATGCGGTAAACGTGGATGTCCTTACGCGTCGGCGGGTTGATGATGCCGTAACCGTCGTAGATAAGTACGCCTCCGGGTTTTACCTTGCTTTCGAATTTCTCCAGTGACGGCTGGTTCAGGATGATGGCGGCATCGTACTTGCTTAAGATGGGTGAGGATATTTTCTCGTCACTTACGATGACTGTTACGTTGGCTGTACCACCACGTTGTTCCGGTCCGTAAGCCGGCATCCAAGTCACCTCTTTGCCTTCCATCAATCCGGAATATGCCAAAATCTTTCCCATGGACAATACACCTTGTCCACCGAAGCCTGCTATAATGATTTCTTCTTTCATTGTTCTTCTGTCTTTAGCATGATTATTTATCTTTCAGGTCGCCCAGCGGATAGAAGGGGAACATGTTCTCTACCATCCATTCATTGGATTTCGCAGGAGACATCTTCCAGCCGGAGTTACAGGTGGAAACGATTTCCACAAGGTTGGAACCTTTGCCTGCCATAGAGTTCTCGAATGCTTTGCGGATAGCCTTTTTCGCTTTGCGGATGGCGGGAACGGACTGTACGCTTTGGCGTGTCACGTAAGCGGTTCCTTCCAATTGTGCAGCAATATCGGCCATCTTCAGCGGATAGCCGTGCAGATGCACGTCACGTCCGTAAGGGCTGGTCGATGTCTTCATGCCTACAAGGGTAGTGGGAGCCATTTGTCCCCCGGTCATACCATAGATGGCATTGTTGATGAAGATGATGGTGATGTTTTCGCCGCGGTTCAAGGCGTGGATGGTTTCGGCAGTACCGATACAAGCCAGGTCGCCGTCTCCTTGGTAAGTGAACACCAGGCGGTCTGGCCAAAGGCGCTTGATGGCAGTGGCAAGTGCGGGCGCACGTCCATGGGCGGCTTCCTGCCAGTCGATGTCTATATAATTATAGATGAACACGGCACATCCCACGGGGGAGATGCCTATTGCTTTGTCTTCCAGTCCCATTTCTTCGATAACTTCGGCTACGAGTTTATGAACTACGCCGTGACTGCATCCCGGGCAGTAGTGCATGGGATTGTCGTTCATCAGAGTCGGTTTCTTGGCAACCAGATTCTCGGGCTTTATAATATCTTCTTTTGTCATAATCACTTCTCCTATCTGTTGGTGAACCGTATGAAAAATTCCATCAACTTGACGAATATCGCCGCGCCGCAGACGTAGATGAACAGCTTGAAGTCATCTTTTGCAGCAAAATATATAATGATAGCTGCCAGGGCAAGTACCATGAAGAGAATGTTCAGTACGTTTCTTATTTTATCAGGATTCATTTCTTAATCAGTTTTTCTTTCAATGCATCTACTATCTCATCCGGATCGGGAACAATGCCGCCGAGGCGTCCGAAATGTTCCACTTTCACTTTACCGTTCACGGCAAGGCGGACATCTTCCACCATCTGTCCGGCATTCAATTCTGTAACGAGCATACCTTTCACCTTGTCGGCATACGCGGCAATGGCTTTGGTCGGGAACGGCCACAACGTGATGGGGCGGAGCATACCTACCTTTATTCCTTCTTCGCGTGCCAGCTCCATTGCTTTCTGTCCGATGCGTGCCATAGAGCCGAAGGCTACAATCAGGTAGTCGGCATCATCGCAATGAATTTCCTCGAAGCGAACCTCATTCTCTTCTATCTGCTTGTATTTGGCCTGGAAACGGATGTTGTTCTTTTCCATTTCTTCCGGTTTCAGTTCCAATGAGGTGATGACGTTGGGTTTGCGGCCATTGGTTCTGCCGGTAGTGGCCCATGGGCATTGTTCGATGACTTCCGCATCGGTGCGGCGTGGCTTTTGTACCGGGAGCACCACTTTTTCCATCATCTGGCCGATGACACCGTCGGCAAGGATGATTGCCGGATTACGGTATTTGAAGGCAAGTTCGAATGCCAGTCCTACGAAATCTGCCATTTCTTGTACGGAAGCCGGAGCAAGGGCAATCAGACGATAGTCACCGTGGCCGCCTCCTTTTACTGTCTGGAAATAGTCGGCCTGGCTCGGTTGGATGGTTCCCAGACCGGGACCGCCGCGCATAACGTTTACAATCAAGCAAGGCAGCTCGGCACCTGCCAGATAAGAGATACCTTCCTGCTTTAGGCTGACACCGGGGCTGGAGGAGGAGGTCATGACCATTTTACCACTTCCGGCACCGCCGTACACCATATTGATAGCTGCCACTTCACTTTCTGCCTGAAGAACCACCATGCCGGTCGTCTCCCAGGGTTTCAGTTCGGCAAGAGTTTCCAATACCTCCGATTGCGGAGTAATGGGATATCCGAAGTAACCGTCTGCACCGCAACGGATGGCTGCGTGGGCGATGGCTTCGTTTCCTTTCATTAATACAACTTCTTCTGCCATATTCTACTGATTTACAGATTTATTCTACTTTTATTTTATATACTGAGATACATCCGTCCGGACATACTGTGGCGCACGAGGCGCAGCCGTTACAAGTATCTTCCAATATCTGGTGGGCATAGTTATACCCTTTCACATTCACCTCCTTGGTGAGGGCTATTACGTTGAGCGGACACGCTACCACACACAAGTTGCAGCCTTTGCAACGTTCGGTGTCTACTACGATTGCTCCTTTGATTTTTGCCATAATTTACGTTCTTTATTTATTGATTGTACATATCCTTGTTGTAGAAGTTCAGGATGTCCATAGCCATTTGATAGGCATGTTGTGCCGGGCTTTCGGGGTTCAGGTCGATGGCATACTGATAGTTGTTCAGTGCTTGTTGCCAGTTGCCTTGTTTCCGATAGGCATTTCCCCGCAGGTAGTAAGCTTCGTCTTTGCCGGGAAAGTCTGTTTGCAGTATTTCGTCAAGCTGCTGGATGGCTTGCTCTACATTTCCCTGGTTGATAAGCTCTTTTATGGTATTCAGTCGTTCCATATCTAAAAAATATCCGGGTTATCGAACCACAAAGATAGTTTTTATTTGAAGACAATGAGCATCTTCACTGTGAAAAATAAGAAAAAGGGGCAAATAAAAAGCCCGAAGTTTCTCACGATTCTATCAGAATGTCAGAGCTTCGGGCGGATATCATAAAGAATGTGATTCTACTGCTTTACAAGTGTACCGGTATCTTGTCCACTCTTCGTTGGTGGCGTCCGCCTTCGAATGGTGTACTGAAGAATTCCCTCATAATCATGTCGGCTTCTTCGGTACTGATGAATCGCCCTGGCATGACAAGCACATTGGCATCATTGTGCTGGCGTGCCAAATGGGCTATTTCTGCCGTCCAGCAGAGGGCTGCGCGGATACCCTGATGCTTGTTCAGCGTTATGCTGATACCTTCACCGCTTCCGCAGATGGCAATTCCCGGATAGCACTCTCCGGCTTCAACGGCCAGTGCCAAAGGATGTGCAAAGTCGGGATAGTCGCAACTCTCGGTTGAGTAGGTCCCGAAGTCCTTGTAAGCCCAGCCTTTGGCTTCCAACCAGCCGCGAACATATTCCTTCAATTCGAAGCCTGCATGGTCGGAACAGATTCCTATTGTTTTCATGATGGTCAGTTAATATACCAATGTGCCAATGTGCTGATGCCTGCAGCTTGTAGGGCGCGGGCAATCAGCACATCAGCACATCGGATAATGATTATAACATTGCTTTTACTTGCTTGTAAACGTTCTCTGCGGTGAAACCGAGCTTTTCGTCCAGCACTTTATAAGGTGCCGAGAATCCGAATGATTCCAATCCCCATACTTTACCGCGGGGACCTACCAGCCCTTGCAGTGTGACGGGCAGACCGGCTGTCAGGCCGAATACCTTGGCACCACACGGGATAATGCCTTCTTGATATCCCGGAGCTTGGCTACGGAACAGACCTTCGGAAGGAACGGACACGATACGCACCTTGATGCCATCCTTGCGCAGCAATTCAGTACCGGCTACCAATGTGGCAACTTCCGAGCCTGAAGCAACGAGGATTATATTTGGATTTTCATCGGAGCCGGCTACAATATAAGCGCCTTTGGCAGCTTGTTCGTAATCGTTGCCTTCGGGCAGGTTGGCGATGTTCTGGCGGGAGAAAATCAAACCGGTTGGGGTTGTGGTATTTTCCATTGCCAGTTTCCATGCCACAGTTGTTTCTTCTGCATCTGCCGGGCGGAGTACCAACATGGAATTATGTCCCTTGTGGTTTTTCAGTTTTTCCATCAGGCGGATTTGGGCTTCCTGCTCTACCGGTTCATGGGTAGGACCGTCTTCACCTACACGGAAGGCATCGTGTGTCCAGATGAACTTCACGGGAACTTCCATCAGGGCTGCCATACGTACGGCAGGTTTCATGTAGTCGGAGAATACGAAGAAAGTTCCGCAAGCGGGGATTACACCGCCATGCAGTGCCATACCGATACAGCAACATGCCATAGTCAGCTCGGCAACACCGGCCTGGAAGAATGCACCGCTGAAGTCACCTTTCTTGAAGGCATGTGTTTTCTTGAGGAATCCGTCTGTCTTGTCGGAATTGGAAAGGTCGGCAGAAGCAACAATCATATTTTCTACTTGAGTGGCGAGAGCACTGAGCACAGTGGCAGATGCTGCGCGGGTGGCAACGCCTGCTTTCTGTTCGATGGCGGCCCAATTCACTTCGGGAGCCTTGCCGGAGAAAAACATTTCCAGTTTGGCAGCCTTTTCCGGATTGGCTTTTGCCCATGCGGCTTTGGCTGCATACTTTTCAGCCATGATTTTCTTCAGCTCAGTTGCACGCTTGGCATATAGTTCGGCCACTTCGGGGAAGATGACAAACGGATTTGTCGGGTCACCACCCAAATTCTTGATAGTGTTTATATAAGCGTCGCCGCCCAGAGGAGCACCGTGCGTGGCACAATCAGCCTCGTAGCTGCTGCCGTCTGCCTTGCGGGCACCTTTACCCATTACGGTATGACCGATAATCAGCGTCGGACACTCTTTCTCAGCTTTGGCTTCGTTCAGTGCACCGCGGATGGCATCGGGATCGTTACCATTGATTTTAATGACTTTCCAGCCCCAAGCTTCGTATTTCTTGCCGGTATCTTCGATGGTCACATCCTTTGTCTCGGTAGAAAGCTGAATGTCGTTGGCATCATAGAACATGATGAGATTATCCAACCCTAATGCTCCGGCGATACGGCCTGAGCCTTGGGAGATTTCTTCCTGGATGCCACCGTCAGAAATATAAGCGTAGATGGTCTGTGGCATTACTTCTTCGAAACGTGCCTTCATGAACTTGGCTGCGATGGCTGCACCGACTGCAAATGTGTGTCCCTGGCCGAGCGGTCCGGAAGTGTTTTCGATGCCGCGCATGATGTCACGTTCGGGATGTCCCGGAGTAGGGCTTCCCCATTGGCGGAACTCTTTCAGTTCGTCCAGCGTGAACTTGCCGGTCAGGGCCAATGTAGAGTAAAGCATCGGTGACATGTGTCCCGGGTCGAGGAAGAAACGGTCACGACCTTCCCAAGCCGGATTTTCAGGGTCATATACCAGGAACTCTGAGAAGAGTACATTTACAAAGTCAGCACCACCCATGGCACCGCCCGGATGCCCGGAGTTGGCTTTCTCAACCATGGATGCAGCAAGGATACGGATATTGTCCGCCGCACGGTTCATAAGTTTGTTGTCGTTCATATTGAATCTAATTAATTTTGAATATTATCAATAGGTTATTTGGTCCTTGTAGGTTTTCCAAGGGCAAAGATAACTCTTTATGCGTAATTCACAACACTCGAAGAGTGTCTTTTTTATCAGTATTACTGCCTTTTTGCTGCTAAAATGATACTAAACGTATTTAGCTGATTTTGTGCGGTGCACGGTAGTTTTACTGTAACTCAATAGTAACGATTGATTTGGCCGGAAGTTTAATCTTGAGAATATCTTTATTGATTTTTACCTCTTTGAACGGAACGGGTTTCACATTGTCGGGATTTTCAAATGAATTGTAGTCCGTCAGATTGGTGGAAGTCAATATTTCACCAACTGCTTTCTTGGCTTTCGTTCCAGACAGATTGATGGTCACTTCCTGTGCATTGTCTGCATCTACGTTGGACATGGAAATGTGTATCTTGCCGTTTGGGTCTTTGGAGGCGGTAGCGCTGACCATTGGTATTCTGCGGTTGTCGCGTACATCCATCATGTCGCAGTTCAGCTCAAGAGGAATGTAGGTGGCATCCTGGTGTACATTGTACATTTTGAATACATAATAAGTGGGGGTGAGTACCATGTTTTTTCCGCTGGTCAGAATCATGGATTGCAATACATTGACGATTTGGGCAATGTTTGCCATTTTCAGACGGTCGGTATATTTATGGAAGATGTCGAAGCTGAGGGAAGCGACAAAAGCATCACGCAATGTATTCTGTTGGTACAGATGTCCGGGATTGGTACCCGGTTCAGTGTCCCACCAGGTTCCCCATTCGTCAAGCATAAGAGCCACGTTCTTTTGAGGGTCGTATTCATCCATAATGGTGCAATGCTTCTTGATGACATCTTCTATTTCGCGGCATTTGCCCAGTGTCCAGTAATAGTCGTCTTTACTGAATTGGGTGGCGGCGCCTTTACTGCCGTTCCATCCGCTGACGGTATAGTAGTGCAAGGAAAGACCGTGCATACGGCCGCCTACGCGGTCCATCAGCACTTTGGTCCAGTTATAGTCGTAGTCGCTGGCACCGCTGGCTATCTTGAAAAGACTATTGCCGTCATAGTTGCGGCAGTAGGTGGAATAGCGGCGGTAGAGGTCGGCATAATATTCGGGACGCATGCTTCCACCGCAACCCCAGCTTTCGTTACCCACGCCGAGGTATTTTACTTTCCAGGCTTTGTCGCGACCGTTCTGGCGGCGCAGGCGTGCCATGGGGGAGTCTCCTTCGGAGGTCATGTATTCCACCCATTTGGCAAGTTCTTCTACGGTACCACTGCCTACGTTTCCACTGATATAGGGTTCACATCCCAGCATTTCGCAGAGATTGAGGAACTCATGGGTTCCGAAACTGTTGTCTTCGATAGTGCCTCCCCAGTTGTTGTTCACCATTTTGGGGCGGTTTTCTTTAGGGCCGATACCGTCCATCCAGTGGTATTCATCGGCAAAGCAGCCTCCCGGCCAGCGAAGGACGGGTACACGGAGCTCCTTCAGTGCATTGAATACGTCGGTGCGATAACCGTTGATGTTGGGAATATCGGAGTTCTCACCTACCCAAAGTCCGCCATAGATACAAGTTCCCAAATGCTCTGCAAATTGGCCGTAGATTTCTTTGGGAATGATTTGCTCGCTCTGGTCTGTGTGTAAAGTGATAGTGGCACTTTTCTGTGCGAAGAGTGACAACGAGGTGGAGAGAAATATGCTACTGATAAATAACTTTGTGTTCATAGTTTTTTAGTGTTATTAAATACTTAGTTCTTGAATCTTACTGCTGCTTCTTCGATGGGCAAACCAGCTTTATAGCTTTCGATGTAGGTGTTGAATCCGCTTACATCTTCGGCTGTCGGTGAGATTTCAATACCGGCATTTCCGGTGAATACATGCTTGTCCAGGAAGTCGGCAAGGGATTGGCCGTTTCCGTTGTTTGCAAGGTAGGAAGCGAGGAGGGCAATACCCCAGGCACCACCTTCGCCGGCTGTTTCCATAACGGAAATGGGTGAATTGATGGCAGCTGCCAGTATTCTCTGGCCTACTCCTTTGGTTTTGAAGAGTCCTCCGTGACCGGTGATTCTGTCTACTCTGATTTTCTCTTCATTGAAAAGGATGTCGTTGCCGATTTTGAGAACTCCCACTGAAGCATACAGATGGGTGCGCATGAAGTTGGCAAGGTTGAACTTGTCGTTTGCCGAACGTACAAACAGTGGACGTCCGTCTGCCAGTCCCGTTATAGGTTCGCCTGATATGTAGTTGTATGAGATGAGGCCTCCGCAGTCTGCATTGCCTGTCAGAGCGTGGTTATAGAGCTTTCCGTAGATTTCGTCCATATCTACGGGGATACCCATCAGTTCCTGGTATTCTTTGAAAATATTGATCCAGGCATTGAGGTCGGAAGTGCAATTGTTGCAATGCACCATAGCTACGAGGCTTCCGTCGGGGGTGGTTACCATGTCAATCATTTCGTAGGGCTTGGACAATTCTTTCTCCAATACAATCATTGAGAAAGAGGAGGTGCCTGCCGATACGTTTCCAGTGCGCTGCTTTACGGCGTTGGTGGCAACCATGCCGGTTCCAGCGTCACCTTCGGGTGGACAGACGGGAATTCCTGCTTTCAGATGTCCCGATACGTCGAGGCGACTGGCTCCTTCGGGAGTAAGGATGCCTGCGTTTTCACCGGCCGACAATACCTTCGGCAGAATATCCCGAAGCTTCCAGTCGTATCCTTTCGGAGCAATAAGTTTGTCGAACTTATCCACCATTTCAGAAGAATAGTTTTTGGTGATGGGATCGATAGGGAGCATACCGGAGGCATCTCCTATGCCCAGTACCTTTTGGCCGGTTATTTGCCAGTGGACAAAACCTGCAAGGGTGGTCAAGTAATTGATGGATGGAACGTGCTCTTCATTATCCAGGATGGCTTGGTAGAGGTGGGAGATGCTCCAACGCAGAGGGATGTTGTAGACAAATAGTTCGGATAGGGCTGCGGCAGCCTGGCCGGTATTAGTATTTCTCCAGGTACGGAAGGGTACAAGGATTTCTTCTTTTTCATTGAATGCCATATAGCCGTGCATCATGGCACTGACACCGATAGCTGCCAAGGTCTCTATCTCTGTATCGTAGAGGCTCTTTACATTGGTACGAAGGTCTGCGTAGCAATCCTGCAACCCATACCAGACAGCCTCGACGCTATATGTCCACAGTCCGTCGACTAACTGATTCTCCCAAGTATGGCTTCCCTGGGCGATGGGTTTGTTTTCCTGGTCAATCAAAACCGCCTTGATTCGTGTGGAACCGAGTTCTATACCAAGGATGGCCTTGCCTGCCTCAATGGTTGATTTTGCATCTAATTTCATGGTATTAATGATAATTTACGGATTTATAGTACGATTATAAACAACGGATTACTGATTGCAAACTACTAGTTACGTTTGTGGTACGTGTAATTAGTAGTCCGCAATCGGTAATCCGTAATGATTATCAGCAAAGTGCCTTGTTCAGCATATAGTAGACTTCATTCATGCGCAGTTCTTTTTTGAACTCGCTGATGGTGGTATTTTCATCGATGACTACCATTTCGATGCCGGCCATTTCGGCAAAGTCTTCCCAATATTCCACCGTCAGGTCATAGGAGAAGCTGGTATGATGTGTTCCTCCGGCCAGAATCCAGGCTGCAGCGCCCACCTCGAGGTTGGGCATTGGAATCCACAGTGCGCTGGCAACGGGCAACTTGGGCAGAGGCTTGCTCTTGATGCATTCTACTTTGTTCACAATGAGGCGGAAGCGATTGCCCAGGTCTACGATGGTAGCGGCTACACCTTCACCTTGCTTGCTGGTAAATACCAGGCGGGCTGTTTCGCTGTCGATACCGATGCTCAGACGGTGCACTTCCAGTTTCGGCTTCTGTTCGGCAATCAGTGGACAGACTTCCAACATGTGTGCCTGCAGGATGGCGCTCTTTTCTCCGTCGAAGTTCAGCGTATAGTCTTCGAGGAAGGAGCACCCCTTCGGCATGCCTTGACTCATCACCCAAGTGGTACGGTATAGTGCCGCAGTTTTCCAGTCGCCTTCGGCACCGAAGCCGTAACCTTCCGCCATCAGTCGCTGTGAGGCCAGTCCGGGGATTTGGTCAAAGTCGCCCAAATCGTTGAAGTTGGTGGTGAAGCCTTTGGCACCCGTGTCTTTCAGCACGCGGCGAATGGCGATTTCGGCCTTGGCGGAGTTCCATACTTTGGTGTAGGCTTCCGTACGTGCGTCTTCCAGTTCGGGAGCGTGGTCGTAGAGCTTGAAGTATTCTGCTACGAGTGCCTTCACGTCCTCGTCGCTGACAGCATTGTAGTGTGTCATCACATCATTGATGGGATAGTAGTCCACATGATAGCCCAATACTTGTTCGGCACTGACCTTGTCACCGTCTGTCACAGCCACGTTGTTCATCTGGTCGCCGAAGCGGATGATGAGCATATCCTGCGCATCAGCCCATGCGGCAGCTACGCGCATCCATGCGGCAATCTGGTTTTGGGCTTTTTCGTCCTGCCAGTGGCCTACTACCACTTTGCGGTTCTTTCGCATACGTGTCACGATGTGTCCAAACTCGCGGTCGCCGTGAGCCGATTGGTTTAGGTTCATAAAATCCATGTCCATCGTCTCCCAGGGAATTTCCTTGTTGAACTGTGTATGGAAGTGTAGTAATGGCTTCTTCAGTTCCTGCAAACCGTGAATCCACATTTTGGCAGGAGAGAAGGTGTGCATCCAGGTGATGACTCCGATACACTTATCGTCGTTGTTGGCGGCTTTGAAGGTAGCGGTTACTTCTTTGGATGAATTGACCGTACCTTTATATACTACCTTTACGGGCAGTTTCCCGGAATCATTCAGACCTTTCACCATTTCATTACTATGTGCGTCTACTGCGATAACTGCGTCACCTCCGTACAAGAGCTGTGCTCCGGTTACGAACCATACTTCATATTGTTCAAATGTGTTCATACAATTTATTTTTATAGTTTATATTTAAAGAATGATAGTTATTTCTGTCCATAATAAGCGTTAGGACCGTGCTTGCGGCTGAAATGTTTTTCTATCAGCAGCGGATTCATGGTCAGATTGGGGTTCACGGCATAGGCTATACTTGCCATTTTTGCCACCTGTTCCATCACTACGGCATTATGTACCGCCTCGTGTGCGTCTTTTCCCCACGAGAAAGGACCGTGGTTCTTTACCAATACTCCGGGAGTATGTACCGGGTTCAGCCCCTCAAAGCGTTTTACGATGACATTTCCCGTTTCCAGTTCATACGCTCCTTCCACTTCCTCCTTCGTCATGTCTGCTGTGCAGGGTATGGCGTCGTGGAAGTAATCGGCATGTGTTGTCCCGATATTCGGTATGTCACATCCGGCTTGTGCCCAGGCTGTGGCGTAAGTAGAGTGCGTGTGCACCACACCGCCGATTTCGGGGAATGCTTTATAGAGAACCAGGTGGGTCGGCGTGTCTGAAGAGGGCTTTAACCGTCCTTCCACGACCTTGCCGTCAAGATTCACTACCACCATATCCTCTGCTTTCATTTCATCGTAACTCACCCCACTGGGCTTGATGACTACCAGACCAGATTCGCGGTCAATGCCCGATACATTGCCCCATGTGAAGATAACCAATCCGTGCTTCACCAGTTCAAGGTTAGCATGGAATACTTTGTCTTTCAGTGCTTCCAGCATATTATTTAAATTACTAATTACAAGTTGTTGAATATTAGGTTCTCAGAGCTTAAATTTCGGAGCTTTGCGGTATGCCTTCTCATTAAACTGATATAAAGCAGCTCCACGTTTGGACCCCGTTTTGTCTATTTTGTCAGTTTTTTCTATATAGTCCATTTCTGCTATGCGTTTTCGGAAGTTCCGTTTGTCAATGCTCTCGCCGTATATAGCTTCGTATAAGCT